>NZ_JBNCOG010000012.1:0-107818 GCF_051280745.1 Nocardioides ureilyticus
CGCCGGCTTCCAGCTCGCGCTCGCCTGCGACCTGCGCGTCGTCTCGACCGACGCCCAGCTGTGCATGAAGGAGTCGGCCCTGGGCCTGGTCCCGGACCTCACGGGAACAAAGCCCCTCGTGGAGTGCGTTGGCTACGCCAGGGCACTGGAGATCTGCGCGACCGCGCGGATGGTCGGCGCCGACGAGGCCGTGCGGATCGGCCTGGCGCTCGCCGCCGTGCCGACCGACCAGCTCGACCAGACCGTCGCCGACCTCGCCGAGGCCCTCACCGCACCGCTCCACGGCGCGGTGTCGGAGATCAAGGCGCTGCTGCAGGGCGCCCACGAGCGGGACCTCGAGGACCAGCGCCGGCTCGAGCGCGAGGCGCAGGGGCGTCGGTTCCGCGAGATGGTCTCCCTGATGGGAGGTCGGTGAGGAGCAACATGTCGGGGATGTACGGCGCGGGCACCGCCTGGCGCACCCTCCGGACGGACCGGAGCGTCGTCAACAGCCGCCTCGGTCGCGACACGGTCCGCCGGGTCCTCGGCTTCGCGCGGCCCCACCGGGGGCTCATCTCCGTCTTCCTGCTGCTCACCGTCGTCGACGCCGCCCTGGTGGTGGTCAGCCCGCTGCTGGTCCAGCGGATCGTCGACGACGGCATCCTCGAGGGTGACGGTCGACTGGTCACCCTCCTCGCGCTCGCGATGGCCGGTGTTGCGGTCGTGACCGCCGCGCTGGCGGTGCTCAACGGGTGGCTCTCCTCCCGGATCGGTGAGGGGCTGATCTTCGACCTGCGCACGCAGGTCTTCGGCCACGTCCAGCGCCAGTCCCTGGCCTTCTTCACGCGCACCCAGACCGGCGCCCTCGTCTCCCGGCTCAACAACGACGTCGTCGGCGCCCAGCGGGCGTTCACGACCACGCTCTCGAGCACCGTCTCGAACTCCATCGCCGCCTTGGTCGTCGGCATCGCGATGTTCGCCCTCAGCTGGCGGGTCACGCTCCTGTGCCTCGCGCTCTTCCCGATCCTCTTCGGCGTCTCCCGCTTCGTGAGCACCCGGCTGGCCGGTCTGACGCGGGACCAGATGGACGGCAACGCCGACCTCGGCAACGTGATGACCGAGCGGTTCAACGTCGGCGGTGCCATGCTGCTGCGCCTCTTCGGCCGTCGGGCGGAGGAGGACGCGCTCTTCGCCTCGAAGGCCGCGCGGGTGCGCGACCTGGGCGTCCGGATCTCGCTCATCACCCGCCTGTTCGGGGCGTCGATGATGCTGGTGCCCGCGCTGGCGACCGCCCTCGTCTACGGCGTCGGCGGCCACCTCGTCATCGACGACGCCCTCACCATCGGCACCCTGCTCGCGCTGGCCACGCTGCTGTTGCGGCTGCTGGGTCCGCTCCAGGGGCTCTCGAACGTCCGCGTCGACGTGATGACCGCGCTGGTCAGCTTCGAGCGGGTCTTCGAGGTCCTCGACCTGCCCTCGCTGGTGGTGGAGAAGGACGGCGCGGCGGCGCTGCCGCCGACGGCGTCGCGCCTGGAGTTCGACAGGGTCTCGTTCAGCTACCCGCGGGCCGACGACGTGTCCCTCGCCTCCCTCGAGACCGTCACGCGCCTGGAGTCCCGCGATCACGAGCAGGTCCTGCACGACATCTCCTTCACGGCGGACGCCGGCCAGATGGTGGCGCTCGTCGGGCCCTCCGGCGCCGGCAAGACGACGGTGACGCACCTGGTGGCGCGCCTCTACGACGTGGAGTCCGGTGCCGTGCGGGTGGGCGGTCACGACGTCCGCGACGTGACGCTGGAGTCGCTCGAGGACGTCGTCGGCTACGTCACCCAGGACGCCCACATGTTCCACGACACGATCCGGGCGAACCTGCTCTACGCGCGTCCGGGTGCACGCGACGAGGACGTCTGGGCGGCACTCGAGGCGGCGCAGGTCGCCGGTCTCGTGCGGTCCCTCCCCGACGGGCTCGACACGGTGGTGGGCGACCGGGGGTACCGCCTCTCCGGAGGGGAGCGCCAGCGGCTGGCCATCGCCCGGCTGCTGCTCAAGGCGCCCTCGATCGTCGTCCTGGACGAGGCCACGGCTCACCTGGACTCGGGGTCGGAGGCGGCGGTCCAGCGGGCGCTCGACGCCGCGCTGGCGGGCCGGACCTCCGTGGTCATCGCGCACCGGCTGTCCACGGTGCGCAACGCCGACCGGATCCTGGTGCTCGACCGCGGCCGGATCGTGCAGTCGGGCACCCATGCCGAGCTGCTCGCGCAGGGTGGTCTCTACGCCGACCTGCACCGCACGCAGTTCGTCGACGACGTACCCGCCTGAGCCGGCGTCAGGTCGCTCGCCCCGGCGTGGGTCAGCGGCGTGCCGACGGGGCCCGCGGGCGGGACGGCCGCGGCTCGCGCTGCCCCCGCCGGGGCCCGCGCCGGCCGCGCTGGTGCTCGTCCCAGGCGAGGTAGACGAAGCCCACGACGGCGAGGACGCCGAAGAACCACCACTGGAGCCCGTAGAAGAAGTGCGGTCCGTCGTTCTGCTCGGGCAGCTCGACCGGTTCCAGCGCCTCGGCCGGGGGCGGGTCCTCCGACCGCAGCTCGACGAAGCCGCCGTAGACCTCCCTGCCCTGCTCCTCACCGATCACCGTGCTCGACACCGCCCGCGTCGAGCCGTCGCTGATCGTGGTGCTGTCGCCGGTGCCGTCGCGGCGGACGTAGCCGGTGACGGTGACCTCGCCGGCCGGCGGCGCGGGGGCGTCGACCTCGTCGAGGCCACGGTTGTCGGTGGCCATCCAGCCCCGGTCGACCAGCAGCGTCGTCCCGTCGGCCGTCACCAGCGGCACGACGACGTCGACCCCCGACCGGCCGTCGCGGGTGCGGTACCGCACGATCACGGTGTCGTCCTCGTCGTACCGGCCCGTCGCCGTGATCACGCGCCACTCGTCGCTCTCGGCGGGCTGGCGGCCGGGGGAGAGCACCTCCGCGACCGGCGCTGGGGAGAGCTCCTCGTTGCGCTCCACCACACGGTTGCTCTCGCGGCGGTTCTCCAGCCGGTCGAACTGCCAGTTCCCGAGCCACCAGGTCCCCCACGCCACCGCGGCCACGGCCAGGGCGAAGAGCGCCCAGCGGCGGCTCAGCAGGAACCGGAATGAGCTCACTGCACGAGGCTATCCGGAGCCGTCCGGTGACCCACGGGGAGCGGCCGTGATCTGCGACTCCCGAACCGTGCCACCGACCCAGCCCCGGCCCGTGGCCCCGGGTCCTACAGTGGGTGGGGTGACGACGACACCCCTGGCCGACCGGTACGGACGCGTCGCCACGGACCTCCGCGTCTCGCTGACCGACCGCTGCAACCTCCGCTGCAACTACTGCATGCCGGCCGAGGGGCTCGACTGGCTCCCCGACGACTCGGTCCTCACCGACGACGAGGTCGTGCGGCTGATCACCATCGGCGTCGAGCGGCTCGGCATCCGCGAGGTCCGGTTCACCGGCGGCGAGCCGCTCGTCCGGAGGGGCCTGACCGGGATCGTCCGCCGCACGCGCGCCCTCGGGGACGGTCTCGAGCTGTCGATCACGACCAACGCACTGGGGCTTGCCCGCACCGCCGCCGCCCTCGCCGAGGCGGGGCTCGACCGCGTGAACGTCAGCCTCGACACCGTCCGCCGGGACACCTTCGAGACGATCACCCGCCGCGACCGGCTCCACGACGTGGTGGCGGGCCTCGAGGCCGCCCAGGCGGCGGGGCTCGGCCCGGTGAAGGTGAACGCCGTGCTGCTGCGCGGCACCAACGACGACCAGGCGGGCGAGCTGCTGGCGTGGTGCCTCGAGCGCGGCTACGAGCTGCGGTTCATCGAGCAGATGCCGCTCGACGCCCAGCACGGCTGGTCCCGCACCGGGATGGTCACGGCGGAGGAAATCTTCGACCGCCTGGCCCGCGACTTCACGCTCACGCCGGCCTCCGAGCCCCGGGGGAGCGCCCCTGCCGAGCTCTTCCTCGTCGACGGCGGTCCGGGGACCGTCGGGGTGATCGCCTCGGTCACCCGCCCCTTCTGCGGCGACTGCGACCGCGTCCGGCTCACCGCCGACGGCCAGGTCCGCAACTGCCTGTTCGCCCGGGAGGAGTCAGACCTCCGGGCGGCCCTGCGTGCCGGCGCCGGTGACGAGGAGGTCGCCGGCCGGTGGGTCGCGGCGATGGCCGGCAAGCGCGCGGGCCACGGCATCGACGACCCGGCTTTCCTGCAGCCGGACCGGCCGATGTCCGCGATCGGCGGCTAGACCTCCCCGGCCTGGTCCGACGTCCCGTCCGTCGGCTCGTGGGGCACGACGTCCTTGAGGAAGCCGCGCGCGCCGAGGAAGTCGGCGAGGGAGGTCCGGTGGTCGTCGCAGGCCAGCCAGACCTTGCGCCGGTCGGGCGTGTGCAGCTTCGGGTTGTTCCACTGCAGCTGCCAGGCCGCCGGCGCGGTGCAGCCCTTCGCCGAGCAGGTGTCGGGGTCCATCAGCCGATCATCGCGCGTGCGGACCGACCTCGGGCTCGCGGGGCGCTCCGGACCCCAGCTGCGGGGCGCCGTACGCCGCCTCCTGGAGCGCGAAGCCCTCGGCCCGCGTGGCCTGGACGTTGGCCAGCACCACCGCGATGTAGGGCAGGACGAGCGCGCCGGCGATGAGGAAGGGCCACAGCCAGTCGAGGCCGGCGAGGGCGGCCGCCACGGCGCCGACGAAGCAGGCCGAGCGCAGGCTCATCGACAGCAGGTAGCGGCGCTGCCGCGCCGCGATGTCGGCGTTTCGGCTGGTCGCGGCGGTGGTGATCCGCACCGCCTCACCGCGGTCCTTGCGCTGCTCCTTGGGCACGCGTTCCAGCGTACGTCGCTAGAGTGCGCAACCCACGCGTCGACCGGAGGACACCACCATGACAAACCGCACGTACCGCGTCACCGAGATCGTCGGCACCTCGCCCGAGGGCATCGACGCGGCCATCCGCAACGGGGTCGAGCGCGCCGCGCGCACCCTGCGCCACCTGGACTGGTTCGAGGTCACCCAGGTCCGGGGCCAGGTCAAGGACGGGTCGGTCGAGCACTTCCAGGTCGGCCTCAAGGTGGGTTTCCGGCTCGAGGACGACTGACCGGCGGCCCGCGCCGCACCGCTGTGACCTGGGCATTCGGCGTACCCGCCGGTAGTCACTAGCGTCCTGGGACGTGAGTGAGGAGAGCAACACCGACCACGCCCCGACGGGCCGCTCCGTGCTGGTCACCGGCGGCAACCGCGGCATCGGCCGGGCGATCGCCGAGGCGTTCCTCGCCCAGGGCGACCGGGTGGCGGTGACCACTCGCAGCGGGGGCGCGCCCGACGGCGCGCTGGACGTGCGATGTGACGTCACCGACGCCGCAGCCGTCGACGCCGCCTTCGCCGAGGTGGAGGCGGCGCACGGGCCGGTCGAGGTGCTCGTCGCCAACGCCGGCATCACGCAGGACACCCTGCTCCTCCGGATGAGCGAGGACGACTGGTCCTCGGTCATCGACACCAACCTCACCGGCTCCTACCGCCTCGCCAAGCGCGCCGCCAAGGGCATGCTCCGGCTGCGCCGCGGACGGATCATCCTGATCTCCTCGGTGGTGGGCATGCTGGGCTCCGCCGGCCAGGCGAACTACGCCGCCTCCAAGGCCGGGCTCGTCGGCATGGCGCGCTCGCTCGCCCGCGAGCTCGGCTCCCGGTCCATCACCACGAACGTGGTCGCCCCCGGTTTCGTCGAGACCGACATGACGGGCGTCCTCACCGACGACCAGCGCGCCACCATCAAGGCGCAGGTGCCGCTGGGGCGGTACGCCGTGCCCGCCGAGGTCGCCTCCGCGGTGACCTGGCTGGCCTCCGACGACGCGGGCTACGTGACCGGGGCCGTCATCCCGGTCGACGGCGGCCTGGGAATGGGACACTGAACATGACCACCAGCAACGGGGGCATCCTCGAGGGCAAGCGCATCCTGGTCGCCGGCGTGACCATGGACTCCTCCATCGGCTTCGCGGTCGCGCGCGTCGCCCAGGAGCAGGGCGCCACGGTCCTCATCTCCAACTTCGGGCGGGCGCTGTCGATCACCCGGCGCATCGCGAAGCGGCTGCCGGTCGAGCCGCCGGTGCTCGAGCTGGACGTGACCGACCCCGAGCACCTCGAGCGGCTGCCCGAGCTGGTCCGCGAGCACGTCGACGGGCTGGACGGCGTGGTGCACTCCATCGCCTACGGCAACCCCGAGACGCTGCTCGGCGGCCGGTTCCTCGACGGGCCCTGGGAGGACGTGGCGCAGGCGGTGCAGGTGTCGGCGTACTCGTTGAAGTCGCTGGCGGTCGCCTGCCGACCGCTCATGGGCCGCGGCTCCTCGGTCGTCGGCCTCACCTTCGACGCGACGGTGGCGTGGCCGGCGTACGACTGGATGGGCGTGGCGAAGGCCGGTCTCGAGTCCTGCTCGCGCTACCTCGCCAGGGACCTGGGCCCCGACGGGATCCGCTGCAACCTGGTGGCAGCAGGCCCGCTGCGCACCCTGGCGGCCAAGGCGATCCCGGGCTTCGGGGACCTCGAGTCGATGTGGGCCTCGCGTGCGCCGCTCGGGTGGGACAACACCGACCAGGAGCCGACGGCGAAGGCGGTCTGCGCCCTGCTGTCCGACTTCTTCCCGGCGACGAGCGGCGAGATCGTCCACGTGGACGGCGGGTTCCACGCCATGGGCGCCTGAGCGTCGGGTCCCTCTGTCAGAATCGACCGGGTGAGCAGCACCGATCCCGCCGCGCGCACCCTGGTGCTCGTGCGGCACGCCAAGGCGGAGGACACCGCCGCGTCCGACGCCGAACGCCGGCTGACCGACCGCGGGGCGGGTGACGCCGCGGACGCCGGGCGGTGGCTCGCCGCGCGCGGCGTGACGCCCGACCACGCCCTGGTCTCGGCGGCCGCACGCACGACGGCGACGTGGCAGGCGATGGCCGCGGCGGCCGGGTGGCGGCTGGAGGCGGATGTCGACCGCGGGCTCTACTCCGCGGGGCCCGAGACCGTCATCGACCTGCTGCGCGCAGTCCCCACCGACGCGCGGACCGCGGTGGTCGTCGGGCACAACCCGACCATCGCCTCCCTCGCCCAGCTGCTCGACGACGGCGAGGGCGACCCCGAGGCCGGCAACCAGCTCGCCCTCGGCTACCCGCCGGCCTCGGTCACCGTCCTGCAGCTCGGCGTGGCCTGGGCCGACCTCGCCCCCGCCGCCGCCTCCGTCGTCGCCTTCCGCCCCGGCCGGGCGTAGCAAAGGGCGATAGGCGTCAGGATCCCAAGTGAACCTGGGATGCTGACGGTTCCCGGTGCGTGCAACACCCGCGAAGCGTGCACAAGCACCGTGGAGCAACGGCTTCCTCCACAGGACTCCACCGCCCGGGCGAGCGGCTTCCCGCTGCGGGGAGGAGGCCGGCATGCAGAGACCCCGCCACCTCCGCGAGCCGGAGGACCCCCGCAACGGCCCCGTGATCTTTCGCCAGCAGCTGCTCGCGGACGGCGTCAACGACCAAGCGATCGCACGGATGGTGCGCTCCGGCAGGCTGCGACGCGTTCGTGACGGCGCATTCGTGACTCCTGACGTGTGGGACCGGCTGGACGACGTCGGCCGGTATGGACTCCGGTGCCGCGCCGTCCTCGGCCAGGCGAAGGCGCCCGTGGTGCTGTCGCACGTGTCCGCCCTCCCCGAGTGGGACGCGCCGACGTGGGGCTTCTCCCTGGACGACGTGCACGTGACGCGCACGGACGGGATCAGGGGCCGCCGAGCGCCCGGCGTGCAGCACCACGTGGGAGCCCTGAGTCCCGCCGACTTCACGCGGGTGAACGGCGTACCGGCAGTGACCGCGGCCCGTGCCGCCCTCGAAACGGTCTCACTCGGGTGCTCGGAGGCCAGCCTCGCTGTGATGAACGACGTGCTCCACCGCGGGCTCACGACCCCAGAGGAGCTGCGTGACCAGTACGTCGCGATGCAGACCTGGCCCGGCATGGCCCCGGCCGAGGTGCTGCTCCGGCTGGCCGACCCGCGCATCGAGTCGGTGGGGGAGACGCGGACCTTCTGGGCGATCTACCAGCAACGGCTGCCGAAGCCGGTCAGCCAGCTGGAGATCACGGACAGCACGGGGCGGACCGTGGCGCGGCTCGACTTCGCCTGGCCGGAGCTCGGGGTGTGGCTGGAGTTCGACGGGCGCGCGAAGTACGAGAAGTTCCGCCGACCCGGCGAGAGCGTCGCGGACGCGGTCGTACGTGAGAAGAACCGCGAGGACCTCGTCCGTCGCATCACCGGGTGGCGGTGCATCCGGGTCATCTGGGCCGACCTGAGCGACCCCTACCGACTGGCCGGCCTGATCCACGCCGCGCTCTTCCCGAACGCGGCCTGACCCTCAGCCTCAGGTTGACGGCGCCCCGGCCGCTTCACGGCCGATGCTGACGCTTGTCGGCCATCGCAACAGCAGGGAAGCGTCAGCATCCCAAGTAAACCTGGGATGTTGACACTTCACCGCTCGACCGGAGGGGCGGGCGTGACGATGCCGGCCTCGGCGTCGGCGGCCTCGACTTCCTCGCGGGAGATGCCCAGCAGGTACATGATCGCGTCGAGGTACGGCACGTTCACCGACGTGTCGGCGGCGTCGCGGACGAGCGGCTTGGCGTTGTAGGCGATCCCGAGCCCGGCGGCGTTGAGCATGTCCAGGTCGTTGGCGCCGTCGCCGATGGCGATGACGGCGTCGAGGGGGACGCCGATGTCGCCGGCGAACTCGCGCAGGGCCCGAGCCTTGCCGGCCCGGTCGACCACCTCCCCGACGACGCGGCCGGTCAAGACGCCGTCGACGACCTCGAGCTCGTTCGCGCGGGCGTAGTGGATCCCGAGGTCGGCGGCGAGCCGGTCGGTCACCTGCGAGAACCCGCCGGAGACGATGGCGAAGCGGTACCCGAGCCGGCGCAGCGTCCGGACCATCGTGCGTGCCCCGGGGGCCAGCTCGAGGTTGTCGTAGACGTCGTCGAGCGCGGTGGCGGGCAGCCCCTCGAGCAGCGCGACCCGCGCCCGCAGCGACTCCTCGAAGTCGACCTCGCCGCGCATCGCGGACTCGGTCACCGCGGCCACCTCGGCCTCGCAGCCGGCGTGGGCGGCGAGCATCTCGATGACCTCGCCCTGGACGAGGGTGGAGTCGACGTCCATCACGATCAGCCGCATGCCACGACGGAGCAGGTTCGCGGGCTGGACGGCGACGTCGATCCCCAGCCGCGCCGCCTCCGAGGCGAGCATCGGGCGGAGCTCGGCGACCTCCATGCCGGAGACGTGCATCTCGATCGCGGTGACGGGGTAGCGCGCCATCCGCTCGATGCGGTCGATGTTCGCGCCGCTCTCCGCGATCCGGCCGGCCACGGCCGCCATGTCGGTCGCCCGGAGCGGGGCGCCGATGATCGTGACGTGCGAGCGACCGCCGGGCCGACGCCGGTTGTCACCGGTCCCGCGCTCCACCTCCACGCTCATGCCGAGCCCGGCGGCGGTCTCCTCCACGGCGTCGCGCAGCCGCTCCCAGTCGCGGGGCACGGTCACGAGCACGCCGAGGACGAGCCGGCGACGGAGCACGATCTGCTCGACGTCGACGACCTCCACGCCGGTGCGCGCGAGGGTGGAGAAGATCTCCGAGGTCACGCCCGGCCGGTCCTTGCCGGTCAGCGTGATGAGCAGGGTGTCCGGGGCGTCCATCGGGCGCGAGGCTATCGGTCCACGGCCGGACGAGCCGCGTCGGTCCGTCCTCAGGCCGGGGGCCAGGCCTCGGGGGAGCAGGCGGCGACCAGCGCGCGACGGCCGGCCCGGTCCAGGGGGAGCAGCGCCTCGCGCCGGGCCCGCACCTCGTACGACGACACCGCGCCGCCGTCGTCCTCGAGCGCCAGCGCGGTGATCGCGGTCACCTGCAGTGCCCGTCCCGCGAGGTCGACGCAGCGGGGCGGCACGCCTTCGGGGGCCACCAGTGCGGGCCGGTGCCGCAGGTTCAGCAACCGGTCGGCGACCTCGGGGTTCCAGCGCGCGACGTCCAGGTCGGCCAGGGCGCCAGCCGACTCCAGCAGCGCCGCGCGCAGGGCGCGGTCGGCCTCGCCGACGTCGGGCAGCTGGCGCCGCTCGGCGCGGTGGAGGACCCACGCGACGGCCGCCCCGGTCCGGACGGGCACCAGCCCCGTCGCCGCCCCGGCGACCACCACCGCGGAGCCGGCCTCGAGGGCAGCGGTGTTGAACGGGGCCGGTCCGCCGAGCCCCACGGGGTCGCCCTCGGCGGGGAACGCCGCGCCGACCGACGTCGCGCCCTCCGCCCGGAGGCGTGCCAGGCCGCCGAGGAGCGTGTCGGTGCCCTGGAAGGGGTCGGCGACCGTGTGGGTGGCGTCGTCGCCGATGACCGCGTCGAGCATCAGGTCGGTCACGACCGACCCCCGGAGCCAGGCCGTGGCCCACCAGGCCAGCCGGGCCGCCGGCGGCAGGGTCTCGTCGGCGCGCTCGTCCACGGCCGAGCACTGTACGCAGCCGTCCTCCGGCCACCGGCGGGTGCTCGCTAGGGTGATGCCATGGCCGCAGTCCTGGAGTTCGCCGAGGTCACGGTCCGGCGCGGCCAGGCGACCCTGCTGGACCGGGTGAGCTGGACGGTCGAGGAGGACGAGCGGTGGGTCGTGCTGGGCCCCAACGGCGCGGGCAAGACGACGCTGCTGCAGGTCGCGGCCGCGCAGCTGCACCCGACCTCGGGCGTCGCCGGCATCCTCGAGGAGGTGCTCGGGACGGTCGACGTCTTCGACCTGCGCCCCCGCATCGGCCTCACCAGCGCCGCGCTCGCCGACCGCGTCCCGCGCCACGAGAAGGTCCAGGACGTGGTCGTCTCCGCGTCGTACGGCGTCGTCGGGCGGTGGCGCGAGGAGTACGACGGCCTCGACCACGACCGCGCCCGGGACCTCCTCGCCGAGGTGAGGGCCGACCACCTGGTCGACCGCACCTTCGGCACCCTGAGCGAGGGCGAGCGCAAGCGGGTCCAGATCGCCCGCGCGCTGATGACCGACCCCGAGCTGCTCCTCCTCGACGAGCCGGCGGCCGGGCTCGACCTCGGTGGCCGCGAGGACCTGGTCTCGACCCTCAGCGTGCTCGCGATGGACCCCGACTCCCCGGCGACGGTGCTCGTCTCCCACCACGTCGAGGAGATCCCACCGGGCTTCACCCACGCGCTGCTGCTCCGCGAGGGCGGCGTCGTCGCGCAGGGCCTCCTCGACCACGTCCTCACCGAGGCGAACCTCTCCGCGACGTTCGGGATGCCGTTGGCGCTGCGCCACGAGGACGACCGGTGGGCGGCACGGCGCCGGACCCGGGCGCGATAAGACCCTTACCGATAGGGTCGGTGGCATGGACTGGCTCGGGGACAACGCATGGGCGGCGTGGCTGAGCGTCGCCGCGGCCCTCGGCGTGGCGGAGCTCTTCAGCCTCGACCTGGTCCTGCTCATGCTCGCCGTCGGAGCGATGGCCGGCATGGTCGCCGGCCTGCTGGCAGCGCCGGTCGTCGTCCAGGTCCTCGTCGCCGCCGCCGCGTCGATCGCCATGCTGACGCTCGTGCGCCCCTCGATGGTCAAGCGGCTCCACGGCGGCCCCGAGCTCCGTCTGGGCCACCAGGAGCTCGTCGGCCGCCAGGCCGAGGTGCTCCAGGAGCTCAGCGGGCTCACCACCGGCCGGATCATGCTGGCCGGCGAGGAGTGGTCGGCCAAGCCGTACGACGAGACCCTCACCATCGCGCCGGGGGAGACCGTCGAGGTCCTCCAGATCCGCGGCGCGACCGCCTACGTCCACCCCGTCCCCCGCCTCGAGAGCTGAGAGGTCCCATGCCCGTCGTCGTCCTGGTGCTGCTGGCCCTGCTGCTGGTCTTCGTCATCACCGTGCTCGTCAAGACCGTCCGGATCGTGCCGCAGGCACGTGCCGGCATCGTCGAGCGCTTCGGAAAGTACAAGCAGACCCTCCCCGCGGGCCTCAACATCGTCGTGCCCTTCATCGACAAGGTCCGCTACCTCATCGACCTGCGCGAGCAGGTCGTGAGCTTCCCGCCGTCGTCGGTCATCACCGAGGACAACCTGACCGTCGAGATCGACACCGTCATCTACTTCCAGGTCATCGACCCGGTCGCCGCGACGTACGAGATCGCGAACTACATCCAGGCGGTCGAGCAGATCACGATGACCACCCTGCGCAACATCGTCGGTGGCATGGACCTCGAGCAGACGCTGACCAGCCGGGAGACGATCAACTCCGGCCTGCGGGGCGTGCTCGACGAGGCGACCGGCAAGTGGGGCATCCGCGTCGGCCGGGTCGAGATCAAGAGCATCGACCCGCCGCCGTCCATCAAGGACACCATGGAGAAGCAGATGCGCGCCGACCGGGACAAGCGCGCCGCGATCCTGACCGCCGAGGGCCAGCGCCAGTCGGCGATCCTGACCGCCGAGGGCCAGAAGCAGTCGGCGATCCTCCAGGCCGAGGGTGCGCGCGAGTCCGCGATCCTGCGGGCGCAGGCCGACCGCGAGTCCGCGATCCTGCGCGCCCAGGGCGAGGGGCAGGCGATCCAGACGGTCTTCCAGGCCATCCACGACGGCCGGCCCGACCAGTCGCTGCTGGCCTACCAGTACCTCCAGATGATGCCGAAGATCGCCGAGGGGGACGCCAACAAGGTCTGGATCGTCCCGAGCGAGATCGGCAAGGCCCTCGAGGGGCTCGGCTCGACGATGAACAACCTGCAGGGGATCCCGCAGGAGGTCGACGGACCCCGCACCCGCGTCGACATGGGTCCCAGCGACCCGCAGGTCCCCTCGGCGGTCGGCGAGGGGAGCGAGGCGACCGCCGCGGTGCAGGCGGCGATCCGGGAGGCCGAGGACGCCGCCCAGCCGCGTCGCGCCGCCGCAGCGGCTGCCGGTGAGGGTGACGGAGGGTCGGAGTCCCCGGCCCCGCCGGCACCGCCCACGGCTCCGCCGACCTCCTAGGTGCTGCTGGAGTCGGTCGCGATCCTCCTCGCGGGGGTCGCGGCCGGTGCGATCAACACGATCGTGGGCTCGGGCACGCTGATCACCTTCCCGACGCTGCTCGCCTTCGGCGTGCCGCCGGTGACCGCGAACGTCTCCAACAACATCGGGCTGGTCCCCGGCTCGGTCTCCGGTGCCGTGGGCTACCGCCGGGAGCTCGCCGGCCAGCGCCGGCGGGTCCTGAGGCTCGTCAGCGGCTCGCTGGTCGGCGGGCTGGCCGGCGCGCTGCTGCTGCTGTGGCTGCCGGCGGACGCGTTCGAGACCGTGGTGCCGGTCCTCATCGGGTTGGGCGTCGTCCTCGTCGTGCTGCAACCGCGGATCTCCCGCGCTGTCGCAGCGCGACGGGCCCGCCACGCGGTCGACGACCGTCCGCACGCCGACGCGTGGTGGACGTGGCCGGCCACCGCCCTCACCGGCGTGTACGGCGGCTACTTCGGCGCCGCCCAGGGCGTGATCCTCATGGGCGTGCTCGGGATCGCCGTCGAGGAGGAGCTGCAGCGCCTGAACGCCGTGAAGAACGTGCTCGCCGCGGTCGTCAACGCCGTCGCCGGCGCGGTCTTCATCGTCCTCGCCGACGTCGACTGGCGCCTGGTCGCCCTCATCGGCGCCGGTGCCGTCGTCGGTGGCCAGCTGGGCGCGACCGTGGGCCGGCGACTGCTCCCGGCCGTGCTCCGTGCGGTGATCGTCACCGTGGGGCTCGTCGCGATCGTCGCGTTCCTGGTCAGCTGACCACCGGGCCCGCCCTCAAACGGTGGTGGTCGACCGCTTGGTCCGCAGGCCCAGGAGGCCGGCGACCACGGCGCCGGAGGCGACGGCCGTCATGCCCTGGCCGGCCTTGACGGGCACGGAGCCGTCCTTGGTCGCGACGTAGCCGGTGGCGGCGTCGGCGATGTCGACCAGCACGCCGAGCAGCACGAGGTTCCGGCGGGCCTTCCCGCTGGCCAGCAGGGTGGCCGCGCCGAGGGCGATCTCGCGGGTGCCGAAGAGCCGGGTGAGGTAGGGCAGCTGCGGGCTCGCGGCGGGGTCCAGCATCATCTGGCGCGCGGTCGCGGCCGGGTCGTAGAGGGAGGCGGCGCCGATGGCGATGCGGCCGAGGGAGAGTCCGGTCACGGGGTTCATGCTCGGACCCTAGCGAAGGCCGCGGACGGGCGGCGTCGGCGTGTCAGCCCACCCAGGCGTCGTGCCACCGCCCGATCGCGTCGTACGCCGCGGCGCGCGGCGCGGGCCGGGAGAGGACCACGTCGTGCCGCGCGCCCGGGACGGCCACGTAGGTCACGTGTGGGCCGACCGCGCCGGCCCACCGGCGGATGTGGGCGACCTCGAGCACGATGTCGTGGCAGTGCACGTCCTCGCACATCGTCGTGGGCCGAGCGGTCGCCCCCGAGGAGAGCACCAGCACCGGGCACGGCACGCTGAGGCCGGCGTGGAGGGCGGCGTGCCCCCGCCGTACCGCTCGGAGCCACCCGGCGTGGACGGCGAACGACTCCACCGGCTTCCAGGCCAGGTCGAAGTCCCACTCGCCCTCGTGGTCGCGGTGCAGGCTGCGGGCGTAGAGGCCCGAGACCTTCCGGGGGATGGCCCGCATCGGGGCCCGCCTCCCGACCTCCTGCACGACGAGGCTGCCGACCGTCCGGGCCAGGAGGTTGCCCTGCAGGTCGAACCAGGGCGAGTTCAGCACCATGCCCACCAGCTCGGCAGGCCGGCGCTCGTCGGCCCACAACGGCGTGGTGAGCCCGCCCGTGGAGTGCGCCGACACCACGACTCGCTCGTGGCCGTCGCGACCGGTGATCCGCTCCCAGGCGGCGTCGAGGTCGGGGAAGTACTCCGCGAGGTCCGCGACGTAGTTGGGCGTCTGGTGCGGACGCAGCGAGCGCCCGTACTTGCGCAGGTCGAGGGCGTAGAAGTCGTACCCACGGTCGCACCACCACTCCGCGTAGGCCGTGTGGAAGAAGTAGTCGGCGAAGCCGTGCACGTGGAGCACCGCTCCACGCGCGGTGGCGGAGCACCGGCGCCGGACCAGGGTGGCGACGACCGGCCCCTCGGCGTCGTCGGGCAGGAGGATCTCCTCGGCCAGGTACGGCTCGCCGAGGACGTCCACGACCGCGTCCGCCGGCCGGCTCACGCGCGCGACCTCCTCGTGCGCCGGGCGGCACGCCGCTGGGCGCGTCGCTGGTCACGTCGCTCGCGGATGCCGAGGGCGTGCTCGGGGTGATTGGTGGTGACCAGCCAGGCGCGACCGGGGCGCATCCAGTAGCGCAGCGACCCGGGCGTGTCGACGGTCCACACCAGCAGCGGCATCCGCCGGCGGCGGGCGAACCCGGCCAGGCCGGCCCGGGCGAGCCAGTGGTGGGCCACCACGACGTTGGCGCGCGACTGCCGGTAGCGCAGGTGCGGCCAGACCTCGGAGGCCCGGACCCGGACCTGCCGCCACACCGGGAAGCCGGTGACCTTCCGGCCCAGCGAGAGCCCCACCTTGAGGTCGTAGCCGTGGGCGTCGGCCCAGCCGCGGACGTCCTTGACCGCCTGGTCGTCGAGGGTGGTGACCACCAGGTCCTCGGTGCCGAACGCCTCGACCGCCCGGGCCGTGGCCTCCGCGCACCCGTCGACGAACTTCAGGTCCAGGTGGGCGCCGACCCGGCCACCGAGCAGGCCGAGCACGTCGTGGTACCCCAGCAGCCCGGGCACGACGGCGCGGAGCTCCGCCTCGGTCATGGTGGCGAGCGGCACCTCGTGCCCGTCCACCTCCACCACGTCGTCGTGGAAGACGACCAACCCACCGTCGCCGCACCGCTGCACGTCGAACTCGACGAAGTCGACGTCGAGGTCGATGGCGCGTTCGACCTGGTCACGGGTCAGGCAGCGGTGGGCGCTGAGGAGCACGGGCTCGCGGCGGGGCACAGACCCCATTCTGGCGGGCCGCGCCGCGGGCATGGACCTCCGTGCCACCGTGTCGGCATGGAGCTCTTCGAGGCGATGCGCACGACGGCGGCGGTCCGCGAGTTCACCGACGACCCGGTGGACGACGACGTGCTGCACCGGATCCTGGAGCACGCCCGGTTCGCGCCGAGCGGCGGCAACCGGCAGGGGACGCGGGTGGTCGCCGTCCGCGAGCGCGCGACCCGGGACCGGCTCGTCGAGCTGACCGCCCCGGCGGTCCGGCGGTACGCCGCGCAGCAGGCTGCAGGCGAGGGGCCGTGGAACCCCCTCGCCCCACCGTCCCCGAGCGCGGAGGAGATCGCCGCGACGCGGGTGCCGGCGGCGTTCACCGAGCCGCTCCTGCGGGCGCCGGTCGTGCTGGTCTTCGTCGTGGACCTCGCCGTCGTCGCGGCGACGGACCAGCACCTCGACCGGGTCGGCATCGTCGGCGGCGCCTCGGTCTACCCGTTGGTCTGGAACGTGCTGCTGGCGGCCCGGGCCGAGGGCCTCGGCGGCACCATCACGACGATGGCGGTCGCGGAGGAGCCGGCGGTCCGGGAGCTCCTCGGTGTGCCGGAGACCTATGCCGTGGCGGCGGTCGTGCCGCTGGGCCGACCGGTGCGGCAGCTGACCCGGCTCCGCCGGCTCCCGGTCGAGCAGCTCGTCAGCCGGGAGCGGTTCGACGGCGAGCCGCTCTGAGCGGTCACCGGACCACGGCTCCCTCGCCTCGGCGCGCGTCGCCGGCGTACGACGCCGCCGCGCGCACCAGCCCGGCGAGCAGCCCCACGTCGGCGGCGGTCTCCGGGTGCCACTGGACGGCCACGCAGAACCGGTCGCCAGGGACCTCCATCGCCTCCAGGGTGCCGTCGTCGGCCCGGGCGGCCGCGACCCACCCGGGGTGGGTGGCCACCGACTGGTGGTGGTGGCAGGCCACGTCGAGCGTCTCGCCCACGAGGCCGGCGACCAGCGTGCCGGGCACGGTGGCGACCTGGACGGTGCCGAACTCGTCGCCACCGGGGGAGTGCCGCTCGTGCCCGACGAGGTCCGGGGTGTGCTGGTCCAGCGACCCGCCGGCGTGGACGGCCATCAGCTGCATCCCGCGGCACACCCCGAGCACGGGCAGGCCGACGGCCGCGGCGGCGTCGAGGAGGGCCAGCTCCCAGGCGTCGCGGTCGGGTCGCCAGCCGGCCGTGCGGGGGTGCGGAGCGGCGTCGTAGCGCGCCGGGTCGACGTCGGCCCCGCCGCTGACGACCAGGCCGTCCAGGCGGCGGACGACCGCGTCCGCCGCCCCCACCTGGTCCACGGGAGGCAGCAGCACCGGCAGCCCGCCGGTGGCGGCGACCGCCTCGGCGTACTGCGTGGGCAGCAGGTCGGCCCGCTGGTCCCACACCCCCCAGGCCGCCTGCTCGCGGTAGGTCGTGAGCCCGATGACCGGGGCCGACATCAGTGCCTCCCAGCCCCGGACGTCACAGCGGGGTGACGTAGGCGCCGGAGATGCCGCCGTCGACGAGGAAGGTGTTGGCCGTCATGAAGGACGAGTCGTCGGAGGCCAGGAACAGCACGGCCGAGGCCATCTCCTCCGGCTCGCCGAACCGCCCCATCGGCACGTGCACCAGACGCCGCGCGGCGCGCTCGGGGTCGCTGGCGAAGAGCTCCTGGAGCAACGGCGTGTTGACCGGACCCGGGCACAGCGCGTTGACCCGCACTCCCTGCCGCGCGAACTGGACGCCCAGCTCGCGGGTCATCGACAGCACCCCGCCCTTGGAGGCGGAGTAGGAGATCTGCGAGGTGGCCGCGCCCATCACCGCGACGAAGGACGCGGTGTTGATGATCGAGCCCCGGCCCTGCTCGAGCATGTACGGGAGCGCCGCCTTGCAGCACAGGTAGACGCTGGTGAGGTTGACCTCCTGCACCCTGCGCCACGCGTCGAGGTCGGTGTCGAGGATCGAGTCGTCCTCCGGCGGGCTGATGCCGGCGTTGTTGAAGGCGATGTCGACCGACCCGTAGGTCTCCTTGGCGGTCCGGAAGAGCGCGTCGACCTGCTCCTTGTCGGTGACGTCGACGTGCACGTACGTCGCCACGTCCGCCCCGCCGAGCTGGCCGACGAGCGTGTGACCGCGCTCGTCGTCGATGTCGCCGACGACCACCTTCGCGCCCTCGGCGACGAATCGCTCCACCGTCGCGAGCCCGATCCCCGAGCAGCCTCCGGTGACGACGGCCACCCGGCCCTGGATGCGTCCTGCCATGGTTCCCTCCTACAGGCCCTGGTGGGCGATGAAGACGTTCTTCTCCTCGGTGAACGCCATGGGCGCGTCCGGCCCGAGCTCGCGGCCCAGCCCCGACTGCTTGTAGCCGCCGAACGGCGTCCAGTACCGCACGGCGGCGTTCGAGTTGACGCTGAGGTTGCCGGCCTCGACGGCGCGCGCGACCCGCAGCCCGCGGCCGAGGTCCTGGGTGAAGATCGATCCCGAGAGGCCGTAGTCGGTGTCGTTGGCCAGCTGGACCGCCTCGGCCTCGTCCTCGAACGGCATCACGGCGACCACGGGCCCGAAGACCTCCTCGCGCCAGATCCGCTGGCCGGGGTCGTCGACGGCGACCACGGAGGGGGGCACCCAGAAGCCGTCACCGCCGGGGGCCGAGCCGCTGATGGTCACCTCCACCTCGTCGAGGTAGCCGCGGACGGTGTCCCGCTGCCGCGCGGAGATCAGCGGGCCCATCTCGGCGTCCTCGTCGGACTCCGGCGGCGCCACCCGGACCGCCTGCACCGCGGGCTCGAGGAGCGAGAGGAACTGGTCGTAGGCGGAGCGCTCCACGAGGATGCGCGAGCGCGCGCAGCAGTCCTGGCCCGCGTTGTCGAAGACGGCGTACGGCGCGCTGGCGGCCGCCGCGGCGAGGTCGGCGTCGGCGAAGACGATGTTGCTGGACTTGCCGCCGAGCTCGAGGGTCACCCGCTTGACCTGCTCCGCGCAGCCGGCCATCACCCTCTTGCCGACGGCGGTGGAGCCGGTGAAGCACACCTTCCGGACGAGCGGGTGGGTCACGAAGCGCTCGCCGACCACGTCGCCGCGCCCGGGGACGACCGTCAGGACGCCTTCCGGGAGACCCGCCTCGAGCGCCAGCTCGGCCAGCCGCAGGGCGGTCAGCGGCGTGAGCTCCGCGGGCTTGAGCACCACCGTGTTGCCGGCGGCCAGCGCCGGGGCGAAGCCCCACGCGGCGATGGGCATCGGGAAGTTCCACGGCACGATCACGCCGACGACGCCGAGCGGCTCGTGGAAGGTCAGGTCGGTCCCGCCGGGCACCGGGATCTGCCGGCCGAAGAGCCGCTCGGGGGCACCGGCGTAGTAGTTCAGGCAGTCGCGGACGTTCCCGGCCTCCCAGCGCGCGTTGCCCCAGGTGTGCCCGGCGTTGCGGACCTCGATCTCCGCGAGCTCCTCGACGTGGGCGTCGACCACCGCGGCGAACCGGCGCAGCAGCGCGGCACGTTCCCCCGGCGCGACCGAGCGCCAGGCGGCGAAGGCCTCGTGGGCGCGGGCGATCGCGGCGTCGGCCTCCTCGACCGATGCGAGCGGCACGTCGGTGATGGCCTGGGCCGTGGCCGGGTTGAGGACGGTGAAGGTGTCGCTCACTCAAAGCCTCTCGAAGCCGCGCCGTCGCTCCCAGTCGGTGACGGTGGCCTCGAAGGCCCGGAGCTCGACGTCGGCCATGTTCGTGTAGTGGTCGACCACGGCGTCACCGAAGGACGATCGTGCCACCTCGCTACGCGCGAAGGCCTCGCGGGCCGCCCGCAGCGTGCGGGGGACGGTCCGTTGCCCGGAGCTGTAGGCGTTCCCCGTCGTCTCCGGCACCGGCTCGAGCTCCTGCTCGATGCCGTGCAGGCCGCCCGCGACCATCGCGGCGAGCGCGAGGTAGGGGTTGACGTCCCCGCCCGGCACCCGGTTCTCCAGCCGCGCGGAGGCCCCGCTGCCGACCAACCGCAGCGCGCACGTCCGGTTGTCCTCGCCCCACGCGATGGCGGTCGGCGCGAAGGAGGCGTCGGCGAAGCGCTTGTAGGAGTTGACGTTGGGCGCGTAGAGGAGGGTGAAGTCCTCCATCGTCGCGAGCACGCCGGCGATGAACTGGTCGTACAGCCGGGTACGGGCGCCGCGGTCGGCGTCCCAGAACACCAGCGAGCCGTCGGTGCCGCGCAGCGAGAGGTGGATGTGGCAGGAGTTGCCCTCGCGCTCGTCGTACTTGGCCATGAAGGTCAGCGCCTTGCCGTGCTGGGCGGCGATCTCCTTGGCGGCGTTCTTGTAGACGACGTGGTTGTCGGCGCTGACCATCGCCTCGTTGTAGAGGAAGCCGATCTCGTGCTGGCCGAAGTTGCACTCGCCCTTGGCGCCCTCGACGTCGAGACCCGCGGCGTACATGTGGTTGCGGATGTCACGCAGCAGCGGCTCCACCCGGGTGGTCCCGAGGATCGAGTAGTCGACGTTGTACTGGTTGGCCGGGCGCAGGCCGGTGTAGCCGCGGTCGTGGGCGGCCTCGTAGGTCTCGTCGAAGAGGATGAACTCCAGCTCGGTGCCGGCGTGGGCGGTGAACCCCAGGTCGCGCGCGCGGTCGAGCTGGGTCTGCAGGACCGTGCGGGGCGACTCCACCACGGGCGTGTGGTCGGGCCAGACCAGGTCGCACTGGACCATCGCGGTCGCGGGCAGGTGGGGGAGCAGCCGCAGCGTGTGCCAGACCGGCACGAACTCCATGTCGCCGTAGCCACGCTCCCAGGAGGAGATCGCGTACCCCTCGACGGTGTTCATCTCCACGTCCACCGCGAGCAGGTAGTTGCACCCCTCGGTGCCGGCCTCGAGGGCCACGTCGAGGAAGTACGCCGCGTGCAGGCGCTTGCCCTGCAGCCGGCCCTGCATGTCGGTGAAGGCCATCACCACGGTGTCGACCGAGCCGTCCGCCACCAGGTGCCGCAGCCGGTCCAGGGTGAGCATCCGGTCGTTGACCGGCTGGTCGGTGCCGGCGGTCAGGTCGTTCACGAGAGTCCCTTCTCGGCGTCCTCGATGGCTGCGAACTCCTCCTCCGGAGCCCCGGCGACAATGTGGTGGCGGCTGTAGAGCGCGAAGTAGGCGATGGCCACCGCGAAGACCCCTGCGGTGATGACGAGCACCATCGGCTCGACGAGGAACCCGGCGACGACGGCGACGCACGCGAGGACCAGGGCGATGCCCGTGGTAACGATGCCGCCGGGCGTGCGGTAGGGGCGCTCGAGCTCCGGCTCGCGGATGCGCAGCACGATGTGCGAGAGCATCATCAGGACGTAGGAGATCGTGGCGCCGAAGACCGCGACGAGGATGAGCAGGTCGCCCTCGTTGAGCATCGCCATGACGAAGCCGATGATGCCGGGCACGATCAGGGCGAGGTACGGCGTCTTGCGGCTGCCGGTGCGGGAGAGCACCTTGGGCAGGTAGCCCGCGCGGGAGAGCGCGAAGGTCTGCCGCGAGTAGGCGAAGATGATCGAGAAGAAGCTGGCGATGAGCCCGAGCAGGCCGACGATGTTGACGAAGGTGCTCACCGCGTTCGACCCGCCGTAGGCCGTCTCGAGGGTGTCGACCAGCGGGTTCCCGGACTCGCGGAGCGACTCCGACCCGGCCGCGCCGGGGGCGACCACGAGGATCAGCGCCGCGAAGGCGAGCAGGGTCAGCATCGCCGCGATGATCCCGCGGGGCATCGAGCGCGCCGGGTCCTTCGTCTCCTCTGCGGCCAGCGGCACCCCCTCGACGGCCAGGAAGAACCAGATGGCGTACGGCAGCGCTGCCCAGATGCCGAGCAGCCCGAACGGCAGGAACTCGCTGGCCCCCGCGGCGTCGGTCGGGGCGATGTCGGTGAGGTTGGCGGCGTCGAACTCCAGCGCGGCCGCCACCACGAAGGTGACCAGGGCGACCACCGCCACCGCGGTGATCGCGAACATCAGCTTGAGAGCCTCGCCCACGCCCCACAGGTGCAGGCCGATGAAGACGAGGTAGAACACCGCGAAGACGAGCGGGCCGTCGATGCCGATCAGCGAGTCGACGTACGCGCCGATGAAGTTCGCGATGGCGGCCGGTGCGATGGCGTACTCGATGAGGATCGCCGTGCCGGTGAGGAAGCCTCCCCAGGGGCCCAGGGCGCGACGGGCGAACCCGTAGCCACCGCCGGCGGTGGAGATGGTCGAGGACATCTCGGCCAGCCCCAGCACCATGCACAGGTACATCAGGCCCATGATGATCGTGGCGACGAGGAGCCCGCCCCAGCCGCCGACGTCCAGCCCGAAGTTCCAGCCGGCGAAGTCGCCGGAGATGACGTAGGCGACTCCGAGCCCCGCCAGGAGAACCCAGCCGGCGACGCCGCTGCGCAGCTGTCGCTCCTCGAAGTAGGCGCTGTCCTCGTGCTCGCGTGCGGTGGTCATGGTGCCGTCCTGTCTGCCGTCGGCGGAGCGGTCTCCCGACGCCTGTCGGGTCCCGGGAGAGTAGTGACCAGAGCACTCGCGCCACAAGGACCCTGCTGGTCAGAACGCAGGTCGCGCAGACATCGGGCGCACTACTCTTCTCCGCGTGAGCCGGGCGCGGGACTTCGTCAGCGGCTGGCGCACCGGCTCCTGGCGCAGCCAGGCCGAGACGCTGGCGGTCCTCTGCCTGGGCGTGCTGCTCTCCGGCGTGGTCTCCTGGCACCGCTTCGACCTGCTGCCGACGACGTCGTACTTCGTGTGGCTCCTGCTCGGGATGCTGACGCTCCGCTTCCAGCCGCTCCTGGTGCTGGCAGCGGTGGTCCTCGTCGTCTCGGCCGGCGTGATGGTCCACGACGGGCCGATCACCGGTCCGCGCGGGTCGATCCTCGCCACGATGGTCGTCTCCGTCGCGCTCATCCTCTACCAGTCCAGCCAGCAACGCAGCGGGTTGCCCGGGCCCCTGAGCGAGGCGCTGCTGGCGGAGCTGAAGGCGCGCCTGCAGGCGCAGGGCAAGGTCCCGGCCCTGCCGGCCGGATGGATGGCGCAGAGCGCGCTGCGGGCCTCGCACGGCTCGCGCTACGCCGGCGACTTCCTGGTGGCCGACCTGACCGACGACGGAAGGCGCCTGGAGATGGTGCTGGTCGACGTCTGCGGGAAGGGGTCCGCGGTGGGCCCCCAGGCGCTGCAGTTCGCCGGTGCGCTGGGCGGCCTGATCGGGGCGCTCGGGCCGCACGCGCTGCTGACGGCGGCCAACCGGTTCCTGCTGCGGCAGGAGTCCGAGGAGTCCCTCGCCACCGCGGTGCACGTGGTGGTCGACCTCCACGACGGGGCGTGGACCGTGACCAGCGCCGGCCACCCGCCCGCACTGCGGTACGACGCGACGACTGGGCAGTGGCTGCTGGACGGCGCTCGTGGCATGGCGCTCGGCGTGGTCCCCGAGCCGGAGTTCCGGAGCAGCTCGGGCGTCCTGGAACCGGGTGAGGCGCTGCTGTTCTACACCGACGGCGTGGTCGAGTCGCGCGACGCCGACCTCGACGCGGGCATCGACTGGCTGCGGGAGACCGCTCGCGTGGCGGTCGTCCGCGGCTTCGCGGGGGCGGCGCGCCGGATCATCCGCCAGGTCCCGCGAGGTGACGACGACCGCGCCGTCCTGCTGCTCCATCGTGTGCCCGGCTGACGCCGCGACACCTGTTCAGCCGACCGTCGGCGGTCCGTCATCCGCTGGCCGCGCCGACGACACGGGGCGCCGGTGGGCTCGTGGCCCGTGACCTTCTCGCGACGCGCCGTCCTCGGCGCCGGCGGGGCAGTGGTGGTCTCCGGCGGGACCGGAGTGGCCGCCACCCCAGCCTTCGCCTCCCGCACCCCCGACCACCCCTTCACCCTCGGCGTCGCCTCGGGCGACCCGCGCCCCGACGGCGTCACGCTGTGGACCCGCCTCGCCCCGGAGCCGCTCGTCGTGGGCGGTGGCATGGACGGCCGTGACGTCCAGGTCGGCTGGCAGGTGGCCACCGACGAGGCGATGCGAGACGTCGTCCGCGCCGGGTCGGTGCGGGCGACGGCTGCCGAGGCGTACGCCGTGCACGTCGACGTCCGCGGCCTCGAGCCCGACCGGCACTACTGGTACCGGTTCCGGGTCGGGCCCGGCACCAGCCGCACCGGCCGGACCCGCACGTTCCCCGCGCCCGGAGCCGCGGTGTCGTCGCTCCGCTTCGCGACCCTCTCCTGCCAGAACCTTCCCGCAGGCCGGTTCGCGGTCTACCGCCACCTCGCCCAGCAGGACCTCGATGTCGTGCTCCACCTCGGCGACTACATCTACGAAGGGGCCGGCCCGGCGAACCCGGCGGCCGGGCCGGACCGGCGCCACCTGCCGCACGCGGTGATCCACTCGCTCGACGACTACCGCATCCGGCACGCCCAGTACCGGCTCGACCCCGACCTGCAGGACGCCCACGCGGCGCACCCGTTCATCGTCGTCCCCGACGACCACGAAGTGGTCAACAACCAGTCGACCGCCACCGCGGACCGGCGCAAGGCCGCCGGCTACCAGGCCTACTGGGAGCACATGCCGCTGGCCGCGCAGTCCCGGCCCCGGGGCGCCTCGATCCAGCTGTTCCGCAGCGCGGACTACGGGCTCCTCGCCTCCTTCGACATGCTGGACACCCGCCAGTACCGCAGCCCGCTGGTCCCGGGCGCGACCTTCCGCGACCTCCCTCCCGAGGCGTTCGACCCGTCGCGCACGCTCATGGGTGCCGGGCAGGAGCAGTGGCTCTTCGACCGGCTCGGCGGCTCCTCCACGGTCTGGAGCCTGTTGGCGCAACAGGTCTACCTGGCGGCCATCGACGTCGACCCCCACCCCGAGCGCACGGCGTACAACGCCGACAAGTGGGACGGCTACCCCGTCGCCCGCGAGCGGCTCACCCGGTTCCTCTCCGAGGCGGGTCCGGCGAACCCGGTCGTGCTCGCCGGTGACGTGCACGCGGCGATGGTCAACGACATCACCCTCACGCACGACCCGGCCTCGCCCGTCGTCGCCACCGAGTTCCTCGGCAGCTCGGTCACCTCCGCCAAGGGCAACAACGCGCTGTTCGAGGACGCTCGGGCGGAGAACCCCCACATGCGCTTCTACAACGGCCGGCAACGCGGCTACCTGACCTGCGAGGTGACGGCGGACGCCTTCCGAGGGGACCTGTGGTTCGTCGACGACGTGCGCTTCGCCGACTCACCGGTGCGGCTCCTCGACCGGTGGGCGGTCGCCGCGGGCACGCGAGGCGCCCAGCGCGCCTGACCCACCCGGCGGCCGCCCGGTCGGAATAGCGCCGCCCGTCCCGTCGTTGAGACCATCGTTCGGGTTTCAACCATCGCGCGGGGCGCGAGGAACGAGGGACGGCCATGCAGATCGGCATCTTCACCGTCGGTGACGTGACCACCGACCCGACCACGGGTCGCACACCCACCGAGCACGAGCGGATCAAGGCCACGGTCGCGATCGCGAAGAAGGCCGAGGAGGTGGGCCTCGACGTCTTCGCCACCGGCGAGCACCACAACCCGCCGTTCATCGCCTCCGCGCCGACGACCACGCTGGCCTACATCGGCGCCCAGACCGAGCGGATCATCCTCTCGACCGCGACGACGCTGATCACCACGACCGACCCGGTCCTGATCGCCGAGAACTACGCGAAGCTCCAGCACCTCACCGGCGGCCGTGTCGACCTCACCATGGGCCGCGGCAACACCGGGCCGGTCTACCCGTGGTTCGGCAAGGACATCCGCGAGGGCATCAACCTCGCGGTCGAGAACTACGCGCTGCTGCACCGGCTCTGGCGCGAGGACGTCGTCGACTGGTCCGGCCGGTTCCGGACGCCCCTGCAGGGCTTCACCGCGACACCGCGTCCCCTCGACGGCGTGCCGCCCTTCGTGTGGCACGGGTCCATCCGCAGCCCGCAGATCGCCGAGCAGGCGGCGTACTACGGTGACGGCTTCTTCCACAACCACATCTTCTGGCCGCCCTCGCACACCCAGCAGATGGTCGACCTCTACCGCCGCCGCTTCGAGCACTACGGGCACGGCCCGGCCGACACCGCGATCGTCGGCCTCGGCGGCCAGTTCTTCATGCGCCGCAACAGCCAGGACGCCGTCCGCGAGTTCCGGCCGTACTTCGACAACGCCCCGGTCTACGGCCACGGGCCGTCGCTGGAGGACTTCACCGCCCAGACGCCGCTCGTGGTCGGCTCGCCGCAGCAGGTGCTCGAGCGCACGCTGGCCGCACGCGACTACGCCGGCCACTACCAGCGCCAGCTCTTCCTCGTCGACCACGCCGGCCTGCCGCTGAAGACCGTGCTCGAGCAGCTCGACCTGCTCGGCGAGCTGCTGCCCGAGATGCGCAAGGGCTTCGCCGAGGGCCGGCCCGCTCACGTCCCCGACGCACCCACGCACGCCTCGCTCGTCGCTGCACAGACCGACGAGGTGCTGGCATGACGTCGATCGTCGTCGTCTCCGCCGGCCTGTCGAACCCGTCGTCGACGCGGTTGCTCGCCGACCGCCTGGCCGCGGCCACGGTGGACGCGCTCGAGGAGGCCGAGGTCGCGGTGGTCGAGCTGCGGGACGTCGCACACGAGCTGACCGACCACCTGCTCACCGGCTTCCCCGGCCCGGCGCTCGCGCGGGCGATCGACCTGGTCCGCGCGGCCGACGGCGTGGTGGCCGTGACGCCGGTGTTCAGCGCGTCGTACTCGGGCCTGTTCAAGACCTTCTTCGACTTGCTGGAGCCCGGCACGCTCGACGGCACCCCGGTGCTGCTGGCCGCCACCGCCGGCACCGCCCGCCACTCCTTGGTGATCGACCACGCGCTGCGGCCGCTCTTCTCCTACCTGCGCGCGGTGGTCGTGCCGACGGGGGTCTTCGCCGCGACGGAGGACTTCGGCGGCACCGACGGCGGGGCGCTGGAGGCCCGCATCGCCCGCGCGGCCGGCGAGCTCGCCGCGCTTGTCGGGAAGGTCAGCCGCCCGGACGCCGCGGGCGGCGGTCGTCGCACCGTCGAGGACGAGCTGGCCCAGCCGACGCCGTTCGAGGAGCTGCTGCGCCGGGCCGCCGGGGGCTGAGGCCCTGCGGCGGTGCTCGGGCTCAGTGCTGGTAGGTGCCGTGCAGGATCGCCCGACCCGCCGTCTTGAACGCGAGGTTGAACGAGACGACCGCGGGCGAGGCGTCCGAGTCCACGCCGAGCGTCGGCTCCTTGACCGCGTGCACCACGAAGAAGTACCGGTGCACCTGGTCCCCGGGCGGCGGTGCCGCACCCATGAAGGCCTTCGCCCCGCCGTCGTTGCGGCACATGAACGCGCCGCCCGGGAGCTCCGCGCCCTCGGCGCCGATGCCCGTCGGCAGCTCGGTCACGTCGGCCGGGACGTCGACGAGCACCCAGTGCCAGAACCCGCTCGGCGTCGGCGCGTCCGGGTCGAAGCAGGTGACCGTGAAGCTCTGGGTGCCCTCGGGGACCTCGGACCAGGCCAGGTGCGGCGAGGTGTTGCCGCCGTCGGCCACCTGGTCCTGCGCCAGCGGCTGGCCGTCGGTGACGTCGTCGCTGGTCACGGTGAACGACGGCACGGGGGGCAGCAGGTCGTAGGGGTTGGGGCTCACCGGGCGGTCGAGGCTCATCGGGCTCCTGTCGCGGTTCCTACAGCAGTGGGCGGACGGGTCCGAACCTAGTCCGGACACCGAGCCCGTACCACCGGTCGGCGCGTCGTACACCGATGATGTGCAGGTGAACGACTCACCGACGTACCTCTCCGGGCTGCGCCTCATCGACCGCCGTGTGGTGGTGGTGGGAGGTGGCCACGTCGCGCAGCGCCGCGTGCCGCACCTGATCGCCGCGGGCGCGCGGGTGCACGTCGTCGCGCCGGAGGTCACCCCCGCGATCGAGGGGCTGGTCGGATCGGGGGAGGTGACCTGGCACGAGCGGGGCTTCGAGGAGGGCGACCTCGACGACACGTGGTACTGCATCGCCGCGACGAACTTCCCGACCGTCAACGAGCGGGTGAGCCGGGCCGCGGAGGCGCGGCGGGTCTTCTGCGTGCGCGCCGACGACGCCCTGAAGGCGACGGCCTGGACGCCGGCGACCGGCCGCCACGACGGTGTGACCGTCGCCGTGCTCGGCAACCGCGA
This sequence comes from Nocardioides ureilyticus, assembly GCF_051280745.1. Classification (NCBI taxonomy): domain Bacteria; kingdom Bacillati; phylum Actinomycetota; class Actinomycetes; order Propionibacteriales; family Nocardioidaceae; genus Nocardioides; species Nocardioides ureilyticus. The sequence continues at coordinate 28,057 of NZ_JBNCOG010000012.1, forward strand.
CCCCGGCCGCTCGGCGCGGGTCCGCGACGAGATCGTCGAGGAGATGCGGGAGGGCCGGATCGCCGCCCGGCACGAGCAGGGCCGCACCCCGGGGGTGGTGCTCGTCGGCGGGGGGCCCGGCGAGCCGGAGCTGATCACCGTCGCAGGACGCAAGGCGCTCATGGACGCCGACGTGGTCGTCGCCGACCGGCTCGCGCCGCGCGAGCTGCTGGGGGACCTGCCCACGGACGTCGAGCTGGTCGACGTGGCCAAGCTGCCGCGGGGCCGGAGCGCGCAGCAGGAGGAGATCAACCGGGTCATCGTGGAGCGGGCACTGGCCGGCAAGCGGGTCGTCCGCTTCAAGGGCGGCGACAACTTCGTCTTCGGACGCGGCTACGAGGAGGTCATCGCCTGCCGTGAGGCCGGCGTGCCCGTGACCGTGATCCCGGGGCTGACCAGCCCCGTCGCCGTACCGGCCGTGGCGGGCATCCCCGTGACCCACCGGGGCGTCGCCCACGACTTCACGGTCATCTCGGGCCACCTGCCGCCCGGCCACCCCGAGTCGCTGACCAGCTGGCCGGCCGTCGCTGGGCTCACCGGCACGCTGGTGCTAATGATGGCCGTGCAGAACGCGCCGGCGATCGCGGCGGCCCTCGTCGAGGGTGGGCGCGCCCCCGAGACCCCGGTCGCCGTGGTGTGCGAGGGCACCATGCCGGGTGAGCGCACGGTCCTCTCGACGCTGGGGACCCTGGCCGACGACCTCGAGACCCAGGCGGTGAAGCCGCCGGCAATCATCGTCATCGGGGAGGTCGTCGCGGTGGCGCACCCGGAGAGCTACCCCCAGCACGAGCCGGCCGGGACCTGATGGCCCACCTCGTCGAGCTCGACGACCCCGCCGACCCCCGGTTGGCCGACTACCGCGACCTGCGCGACGTCGAGCTGCGCAAGCACCTGGAGGTGGAGCACGGCCTCTTCATCGCGGAGGGCGCCAAGGTGGTGCGCCGGGCGGTCGAGGGCGGGTTCCGGCCGCGGTCCTTCCTCATGGCCCCGCGGTGGCTCGACGGGTTCGCCGACGTGCTCGAGGTGACCGAGGCGCCGTGCTACGTGGTGTCGGAGGCGCTGGCCGAGGAGGTGACCGGCTTCCACGTCCACCGTGGCGCGCTGGCGTCGCTGGAGCGGCGGGCACTCCCGTCGATCGACGACGTGCTCGACGGGGCCCGGTCGGTGCTCGTGCTGGAGGACGTCGTCGACCACACCAACGTGGGCGCGATCTTCCGCTCGGGCGCGGCGCTCGGCTTCGACGCCGTGCTGCTCGCGCCGCGGTGCGCCGACCCGTTGTACCGGCGCTCGATCAAGGTGGGCATGGGCGCGGTCTTCCAGGTCCCGTGGACGCGGCTCCCGGACTGGTACGACGCGCTCCCGACGCTCTCGGGCCGCGGGTTCACCACCGTCGCGCTGACCCTGGCCGCCGACTCCTCGCCCATCGAGGCGGCCGTCGCCGGCCTCGACCGGGTCGCGCTGGTGCTCGGCTCCGAGGGGCACGGCCTCTCCACCCGCTGGGAGCAGTCGGCCGACCGGCGGGCGATCATCCCCATGGCCGAGGGGATCGACTCGCTCAACGTCGCGGCCGCGACCGCCGTCGCCTGCTACGTCACCGCCCGCCGCTGAGCACGCCGTACGCCGTCGAAGTGGCACTCGCGCACGGTTGAGGTGGCACTCGCGCACGGTCGACTCGTGCGGGGTTCCCACCTCGACCGTGCGGGGCTCCCACCTCGGCGGGGGTCAGCCGGGGAGGATCGCCTTGATCGCGTCCCGGGTGCGGTCGACGACGGAGGCGACCGGGCCGACGGCCCACTGCGCCGCGGGCGAGCCCGCCGTCGAGGGGTGCGGGTGCGTGGGGGCGACGGCCTCCGCGGCCAGCAGCGCGCGGCCCATGACGGTCCGCTTCGGCTGGTCGCAGGTCTCGAGGATGCGCGGGAGCTCCTCGCGCTCCTCGGCCTCGGCGTGAGCGACGACGGTCTCCTGGAACCGGCGCAGGGAGGTCTCGAACTCCGCGCTCGAGGCGTCCATCTTCTCCAGCTCGGCGAGCATGGCGTTGGCCTCCGCCTCCTCGCGGTTGCGGGCCCCGGCCACGTCGGCATCGGTCTCGGCGGTCACCGGCCGGAGGACCATCTCCTCGGCCGTCTCGTGCACGGCGAGGAAGGCCCGGAGCTCGTCGAAGCGAGCCTGCCTCTCCTGCTCGCCCGCGCGGAGGACCTCCTCGAACATCTCGCGGACCCGCGCGTGCTGGCGTTGCAGGATCCCGACGACGTCGCTGTCGGGCAGGTCGGCGGGCGCGGGCAGGCTCATGACTCTCCTCGGGACGTGGGACACGGTGCGAGAGGGGTACCCGCCGTCGCGGACCGACAGTCGGGTCCCCGGTGTGACGTCAGACCTCCGCCTCGAAGACGAGCGGACGACGCGCACGCCCGGCTCGGCCCGGGCCCGGAGCGCCAGGACGGCGGCGTGGCCGTGCCCGCGGCGGCGCAACGCCGGTCGATCCGGTAGCCCACTCCGGAAGGTGTCGCCCACGCGCGCGTGTAGCCACTCCGGTGACCGGGCACCGAGCGGCCATGCGCATCGTGGTGACCGGGGCGACCGGGAACATCGGCTCCGCCGTCGTACGACGCCTCCGGGCGGACGGCACGCACGACCTCGTCGGGCTCGCCCGTCGCCTGCCCACGGGGGAGGACGGCGTCACCTGGCACTCGGTCGACCTGAGCACCGACGCGTGCCACGACACGCTGGTCGAGGCCTTCACCGGGGCCGACGCCGTCGTCCACCTCGCCTGGGGGTTCCAGCCCTCCCACGACCTCACCTACCTGGCGGAGCTCGGCATCGGCGGCACCCGTCGCGTGCTCCAGGCGATCTCCGAGACCGGCGTGCCGCACCTGGTCCACATGTCCTCGGTGGGTGCGTACTCGCCGAAGCACGACGACCGTCCCGTGGACGAGTCGTGGCCCACCGAAGGCGTGCCGACCTCTCGCTACAGCCGGCACAAGTCGGCTGCCGAGCGGCTCCTGGACCAGCACGAGGCCTCCGGCGCCGGCACCACGGTCACCCGCCTGCGGCCGGGCATCGTCGGCCAGCGCGCCGCCGGCTCGGCCCTCCTGCGGTACGGCGTGCCGGCGCTCGTGCCGGCTCGCGCCCTCGGTCTGCTGCCGGTCCTGCCGATGGACCGTGGCCTGGTCATCCCGATGGTCCACACCGACGACGTCGCGGAGGCGATCGCCACCGTCCTCCGTCAGCGCGCGGCCGGCGCGTTCAACCTGTCCGCGCCGACGCCGGTCACCTCGCAGGTGATCGCCGACGCCCTCGGGGCGAGGCTGGTGCACGTGCCGAGCCAGGTGGTGCGCGGCGTCATGTCGGCGGCCTGGCACGCCCGCCTGCAGCAGGTCGACACGGGCTGGCTCGACATGGGTTTCGCCCTGCCCACGCTGGACACCACCCGGGCTCGGGTGGAGCTGGGTTGGGCGCCGACGAAGGACGGCCCGGCCGTCTTCGAGGAGGTCGTCGCCGGCATGAAGCACGCCTCGGCCGGCCGCACGCCGGTGCTCCGCCCACGGTCGGTGCCGGGGGCGCTCCTCGACGCGGTCCGCCGCGGCCCGGTCGCCGTCCGGCGGCGCCCGTGACGGTTCCCGCGGTGCCCGCGGCGTCGAGTCCCCGGTCCGGCCAGCAGCCGGGACCGCACCCGGCACTGGCACTGCTGACCGCCGCGCACGGCGGTCCGGCGCTGGCGGTCTCGCTGGTGGCCGCGCTGCTCGCCGTCCGCAGCGACCTCGGGCCGACCGGAGTGCTCGTGGTGACCGGTGCGGTCCTCGCCGGCCAGCTCACCATCGGCTGGGGGAACGACCTGCGGGACCTGCCCCGCGACCGGGCCGTCGGGCGCTCCGACAAGCCGTTGGCCACCGGCGCACTGCCGGTCCGCTGGGTCGTCCGGGCCCTGCTGCTGGCCACCGCCGCGTGCCTGGCCCTCTCCGCGCTCCTCGGCTGGCGAAGCGCGCTCGTCAACATCGTGCTCGGCGCGGGCGCCGGACACGCCTACAACCTCGGCCTCAAGGCGACGCCCTGGTCGTGGCTGCCGTACGCGTGTGCCTTCGGCACGCTGCCGTCGGTCATCACGCTGGCGGCCGCCGACCCGTCCTGGGCCCCGTGGTGGCAGACCGCAGCCGGCGCCGCCCTCGGCGTCGGGGCCCACCTGCTCAACACCCTCCCCGATCTCGCGGACGACGAGCGGACCGGCGTGCGCGGCCTCCCGCACCGCATCGGCCCGCGTCCCTCGCGACTGCTCGCGGTCGTCCTGCTGCTGTCGGCGTCGGTCGTGGCGGTGCTCGGTCCTGCCGGGCAGCCTGCGGCGTGGACCTGGGCCGCCGGAGCGGTGGTCGTCGCGCTCGCCGCCGTGGCCGTGGCGGGCAAGGGGCGGGCGCCGTTCCAGGCCGCGATGGCGATCGCCGTCCTCGACGTCGTGCTCCTGGTCGCGGCATGAGCGCCGACTGGGACCTCGTCGTCGTCGGCGCCGGGCCGGCCGGGACCTCCGCCGCCCTCGGCGCCCTGCACCACGACCCCTCGTTGCGGGTGCTCCTCCTGGACCGAGCCGACTTCCCGCGGGACAAGGCGTGCGGCGACGGCATCGCCCCGCACGCCCTCGACATGCTGGCCGGGATCGGTGTCCGAGGGCTCCTCGACGACCGGGTGCCCGTCCGCCGCCTGCGGCTGAGCCACGGCCCGGCCGCGGTGGAGCGGGCGATGGCCCGTCCGGCGTACGTGGTCCCGAGGACGGTCCTCGACGCCCGGCTGGTCGAGGCTGCGCTCGCCGCCGGCGCGACCTTGCGCCGGCATCGGGTCCGGGAGGTGCGCGCGGGCGGCCAGGACGACCCGGTCGCGGTCGACGACGTCCGGGGAGCGGTCGTGGTCGGCGCCGACGGCGCGCACTCCCAGGTACGGCGGGCGCTCGGCCGTCCGCGTGGACCGGCCGCGCTGGCGGTGCGGGGCTACGCGCCGGTCGCCGACGGCCGCCGCGGCGCCCAGGTCATCCGGCTCGGGACCGAGCACCAACCGTCGTACGCCTGGTCCTTCGACTGCGGCGACGGCACCGCCAACGTCGGGTACGGCGAGCTGCTCCGGGCCGACCGGCCCTCGCCGACGAGGGCGGACCTGCTCGCCCGGCTGGACCGGCTGCTGCCCGGGGCCACCGCCGGCGCCCGGGCCTGGCAGGGGCACCACCTGCCGTTGTCCACCGCGCGGTGGCGCCCGTCCGACGGACGCGTGCTGCTGGCCGGCGACGCGGCGGGCCTCGTGAACCCGCTCACCGGCGAGGGGATCTTCTACGCCGTCGCCACCGGCCTGGCCGCGGGCCGAGCCGCCGCCACGGCGGTCCGCGACGGTCGTCCGCAGATCGCCGGCCGCCGGCATCGTCGCGCCACCCGCGAGGTGCTCCTGCCGCACCTGCGGCACACCGCGGCTGCGGCCCGCCTGAGCCGCAGCTCCCGGGTGCTGACCGCCGGGCTGCACGCCGCGGGGCGCGACCAGCGGGTCTTCGACGACCTCGTCGAGCTCGGCCTCGCCCGTGGCCGACTCACGCCCACGCTCGCGCTCGGCCTCGGCCGGGCCCTGCTCCACCCGTCCCTGACCGAGGAGTCCGCATGACCGCCGCCCCACCCACCGGAACCAGCCGCCCCAGCCGGGTCGTCAGCGTGCGCGGCGTGCTGCCCGAGCACCGCCACCCCCAGGAGGAGATCACCGAGTCGTTCGCGACCTCGATGGTCGAGGGGGCCGTCAACCGCGGGGTGGTCGACCGGTTCCACCGCAACGCCTGCGTCGAGACCCGGCACACCGTGCTGCCGCTGGAGGAGTATCCCCGGCTCGAGGACTTCGGCCAGTCCAACGACGTCTTCATCCGCACCGGCGTGGAGCTCGGCGGACGCGCCGTCGTCGATGCCCTCAAGGCGGTCGGCCTCACGCCCGAGGACGTGGACGTCATCGTGTCCTGCACGGTCACCGGGCTGGCGGTCCCCTCGCTGGAGGCACGGGTCGCCCAGGAGATCGGGCTGCGTCCGGACGTCGTGCGGCTGCCGTTGGTCGGGCTGGGCTGTGTCGCCGGGGCGGCCGGCGTGGCCCGCCTGCACGACCTGCTGCGGGGCCGCCCCGACGGGGTGGCGGTCCTGATGTCGGTCGAGCTCTGCTCGCTCACGCTCCAGCGCGACGACGTCTCAGTGGCGAACCTCGTCGCGAGCGGCCTCTTCGGCGACGGCGCGGCGGCGGTCGTGGCCGTGGGCCCGGACCACCCGCTCGCGCAGGCCACCGACGCCACCCAGCCGGAGGTCCTCGCCTCGCGCAGCCGGATGTACCCCGACTCGGAGCGGACGATGGGCTGGGACGTCGGTGCCGGCGGGCTCAAGATCGTCCTGGACTCCTCCGTCCCGGACCTGGTCCGGCAGTACGTCGGCGACGACGTGGCCGGCTTCCTCTCCGACCACGGCCTCACCTCCGACGACGTCGAGTGGTACGTCGCCCACCCGGGCGGCCCGAAGGTGCTGGAGGCGCTGCAGGACGCCCTGCAGGTCGACCGCCACGCGCTCGGCATGACGTGGGACTCCTTGCGCCGGATCGGCAACCTCTCGTCCTCCTCGGTGCTGCACGTCCTGGCCGACACCCTGGCCGACCGGCCGCCCCGTCCCGGGTCGTACGGGCTGATGCTCGCGATGGGTCCCGGGTTCTGCTCCGAGCTGGTGCTGCTGCGCGCCCCGGAGGCGGCCGCGTGACGCTCGAGGTCCTCTTCACGCTGCTGGTCCTCGCCGTCGGCCTCGAGCGCGTCGCCGAGCTGGTCGTCTCCAACCGGAACGCCGCCTGGAGCCTGGCGCAGGGGGGAGTGGAGTCGGGTCGGGGCCACTACCCCTTCATGGTCGTGCTCCACACCGGGCTGCTGGTGGGGGCGCTCGTCGAGGTCTGGGTCCGCCGTCCGGACCCGCCCTCGGCACTGGCGTGGTCGATGCTCGCGCTGGTCGTCGCCTCGCAGGCGCTGCGCTGGTGGTGCATCTCCACCCTGGGCCGGCAGTGGAACACCCGGGTCATCGTGGTTCCCGGCGCACCGCGGGTGACCGGCGGGCCCTACCGGTTCATCCCGCACCCCAACTACGTGGCGGTCGTCGTGGAGGGGGTCGCGCTGCCGCTCGTCGGTGGCGCCTGGATCACCGCGCTCGTCTTCACCGTCCTCAACGCCGGGCTCCTGGCCACCCGGATCCGCGCGGAGGACGCGGCGCTCGCGAGGCTGACCCGGGGCGCCGCAGCGTGAGGGACCTGGCGTGAGGGACCTGGTCGTCGTCGGCGGGGGACCGGCGGGGCTGGCGACCGCCCTCCACGCCGCCCGGGCCGGGCTCGAGGCGACCGTCCTCGAGCAGCGCTCGGGCACGGTCGACAAGGCGTGCGGCGAGGGGCTGATGCCGGGCGCGGTCGCCGCCCTGGCCGGCCTCGGCGTCGACCCGTCAGGTCACGAGCTCCGGGGCATCCGGTACGTCGCGGGCGCCCGCCGGGTCGAGGCCGACTTCCGCTCCGGTGCCGGCCGCGGCGTGCGTCGCACCACGCTGCACGACGGGTTGCGCCGGGCCGTCGAGGACGCCGGCGTACCCGTGGAGCAGCACGCCGTCCGCGGTGTCGAGCAGTTCGCCGACGGGGTGCTCGTCGGCGGCATCCGCGCCCGCTACGTCGTGGCCGCCGACGGCCTGCACTCGCCGCTGCGGCGCTCCCTCGGGCTCGACCGCCCCCGCGGTCGCCGGCTGCGGCGCGGCCTGCGCCGCCACCACGTCGTGGCGCCGTGGACGGACCACGTCGAGGTGCACTGGGCGCGCGACGCGGAGGCGTACGTGACCCCGGTGGCCGACGACCTCGTCGGCGTCGCGGTGCTGACCACCCGCCGCGGGACCTACGACGACCACCTGGCCGCGTTCCCGGAGCTGCTCGAGCGGCTGGCCGGCGCTCCGGCGGGCGGCCAGGACCGTGGCGCGGGCCCGCTCCGGCAGGAGGCGAGCGCCCGCACCGCCGGCCGGGTGCTGCTGGTCGGCGACGCCGCCGGCTACGTCGACGCGCTGACCGGGGAGGGGATCGCCCTGGCGCTCGCGCAGGCCGGCGCGGCGGTGCAGGCGGTCGCTGCCGAGGACGTGGAGGGCTACGAGCTCGAGTGGCGCCGGCTGACCCGGCGCTACCGCTGGCTCACCCAGGCGCTGCTCGGCGTGAGCAGCGTCCGACCCCTGCGCTCCGCGCTGGTGCCGACCGCAGTGGGGCTGCCGTGGCTGTTCGGTGCGACCGTGGACGCGTTGGCGCGCCCGGCTCACTCCTCGCCGACGGGCCAGTCCGCGGGGTAGTCGGCGGCGGCACGGTCGTGCTGCTTCTGCAGCCGCTTGCGCTGCTTGGTGGGGATCCGGTCGCCGAAGACGGTCCCGTTGGTGTGGTCGGTCTCGTGCTGCAGGCACCGGGCCAGCAGACCGTCGCCGGAGAACGTCACGGGCTCCCCGTCGAGGCCGGTGCCGGTCACCGACGCGACGTCCGGTCGGGCGCACTCCACGAAGGCTCCTGGGAACGACAGGCAGCCCTCCTCGGCCTCCTCCAGGTGGCGCTCCCGCCCCTCGGGGAGGGTGAGGACGGGGTTGCAGACCACACCGACCGTGCGCTCGCCCGAGGCGTCGGGACAGTCGAAGACGAAGACCGCGGCGTCGACGCCGATCTGGCAGGCAGCCAGGCCGACGCCGTCCGCGGCGTACATCGTGGCGACCATGTCGGCGACCAGGGCCCGCAGGTCGGCGTCGTAGGAGGAGATCCGCTGCTGGGGGCGGTGCATGACCGGCGTGCCCCACCGGGTCACCGGGCGGACCGTGCCGCCGGTGGGCAGCGGGCCGTGGGGAGCGTGCTCGGGCGGCTCGGGAGGCGGCTCGGGGGAGTCGGACATGGAGGCGATCCTACGGGTGTGACCCGGCCCACCCGGACTGCTGTAGCCCGGTGTGTAACTCACAGTTACATTACTTCCATGTCCCTGTTCCAGACCTTGAGGCCCGGCGGCAAGCACGGGCTGTCCTCCCAGGAATCGCGAGACCCGATCGGCTATGCCGTGGCGGCGCTCAACAAGGTCGCCCAGAGCGACCTGATCGACCGGCTCGGCCTGCGCAAGTCGACCGAGCAGGTCGTCTTCACGGCCACCCGGAACGGCTTCAAGACCGTCACCACGGCGAGCCGGCAGTTCCAGAAGTCGGGGAAGCGCGGTGAGCCGGGCGTCCGCGTCCCGGCCGCGCCCCGGACCGGTGTCTTCGACCTCACCCCCACCGAGGACGAGCAGATGCTCGTCGACGTGGTGAGCGAGCTGGCCGACGAGGTCGTCCGTCCCGCTGCGGCGGGCGCCGACGAGTCCTGCTCGGTGCCCGACGACGTCAAGGCCGCCGTCGGCGAGGTGGGCCTGCCGCTGCTGGGAGTTCCCGAGTCCCTGGGCGGCATCTCGGAGGAGCGCTCCGCCATGGCGGGCACCCTCGTCGCCGAGGCCCTCGCCAAGGGCGACATGGGGCTGGCCGTCGCGACCCTGGCGCCCGGCGCCGTCGCCACGGCGATCGGGCTGTGGGGCACCGACGCGCAGCAGCAGACCTACCTCCCGGCGTTCTCCGGCGACGACAGCCCCGCAGCGGCCCTGGCGCTCAACGAGCCGAGCGTGCTCTTCGACGTCCTCTCGCCCCGCACCACGGCGACCCGCCAGGGCGACTCCTACGTGCTGAACGGCACGAAGTCCCTGGTGCCGCTGGGTGCCGAGGCCGAGCTCTTCGTGGTCGGGGCGTCCCTCGACGGCACCCCGGTGCTCTTCCTCGTCGAGTCCTCGACCCCCGGCCTGACGGTCGAGGGCGACCCGGGCATGGGCGTCCGCGCAGCCGGGCTCACCCGCCTGACGCTGGCCGACGTCACGGTGCCCGCCGATGCCGTGCTCGGTGCCGCCGACGGCAGCACGTACGCGGAGTGCGTGCGCCTGTCCCGCCTCGCCTGGTGTGCCCTCGCGGTCGGCACCGGCCAGGCCGTGCTCGACTACGTGACCCCGTACGTCAAGGAGCGTGAGGCGTTCGGCGAGCCGATCGCCCACCGCCAGTCGGTGGCCTTCATGGTCGCCAACATCGCGATCGAGCTGCAGGCCATGCGCCTGCTCACCTACAAGGCGGCCTCGCGCGCCGCCGCCGGCAAGGACTTCACCCGTGAGGTGGCCCTCGCCCGCAAGCTCTGCGCGGACAAGGGCATGCAGATCGGCCTCGACGGCGTCCAGCTGCTCGGGGGCCACGGCTTCGTCAAGGAGCACCCGGTGGAACGGTGGTACCGCGACCTGCGGGCCGTCGGAGTGATGGAAGGGAGCGTGCTGGTCTGATGCCGATCAACCTCGAGGACCCGAAGAAGTTCCGCCCGCTGGTCGGGCAGGCGCACCAGGTCGCGATGAACATGCTGCGGCCGATCTCGCGCAAGTACGACCGCGCCGAGCACGCGTACCCCAAGGAGCTCGACATGCTCGCCGCGATGATCGACGGGCTCTCGGAGTCCGGCGCGAGCGAGGGCGCGGGCGCCGCGGGCGTGCGCCGCGACGAGAAGGAGACCGAGACCGGCGTCAAGAACGGCGCCAACCTCGCCTCCGTCATGTCGATCGCCGAGATGTGCTGGGGCGACGTGGGCCTGCTGCTGTCGATGCCGCGCCAGGGGCTCGGCAACTCCGCGATCGCCTCGGTCGCTGACGACGAGCAGCTCGAGCGGTTCGCCGGCGTGTGGGCCGGCATGGCGATCACCGAGCCCGGCACCGGCTCGGACTCGGCGAACATCAAGACCACCGCCGTCCTGGACGGGGACGAGTACGTCCTCAACGGCGAGAAGATCTACGTCACCGCCGGTGACCGAGCCGACCACATCGTGGTGTGGGCGACCCTCGACCGGTCGCTCGGCCGGGCGGCGATCAAGTCGTTCGTCGTGCCGAAGGGCACCCCGGGCATGCGGGTGGACCGGCTCGAGCACAAGCTCGGGATCCGGGCTTCCGACACGGCGACGATCATCTTCGAGGACTGCCGGGTGCCGAAGGAGAACCTGCTCGGCTCCCCGGAGATCGACCCCAAGCAGGGCTTCGCCGGCGCGATGGCGACCTTCGACAACACCCGCCCGCTGGTGGCGGCGATGGCCGTGGGTTGCGCCCGGGCCGCTCTCGACCTCACCCGGGACCTCCTCGCGGAGGCCGGCGTGACGGTGGACTACGACCGCCCGGCGCACCTGCAGTCGGCGGCCGCAGCGAAGTTCCTGCAGATGGAGGCCGACTGGGAGGCCGCCCACCTGCTCATGCTCCAGGCCGCGTGGATGGCCGACAACCGCAAGCCGAACTCCCTCGAGGCTTCGATGGCCAAGGCGAAGGCGGGCCGCGTCGGGTCCGACATCACCCTCTCGTGCGTCGAGCTGTGCGGGTCGGTGGGCTACAGCGAGGCGGAGCTGCTGGAGAAGTGGGCGCGCGACTCGAAGATCCTCGACATCTTCGAAGGCACCCAGCAGATCCAGCAGCTGATCATCGCCCGCCGGGTCCTCGGGCTGACCAGCGCCGAGCTGAAGTAGGCCAGGCGGCCCCTCGGGCGGGAGACAGACGGCCCCGCGGACCATTCGGTCCGCGGGGCCGTCTGCGTCGTACGGGGGAGCGTCAGCCCCTGTCGGGGTCGCTCGCCTTGCCCAGCGTGTCGGCCTCGCTGGCGACCGCCTTGGTGGTCGAGGGGTCCACGAGCGGCTCGGTGCCGACCTGCTGGAGGTCGTGGTCGGTCGTGTCGGGGTTGGTCGACACGTCGGCGCCACGGGTGCCCACGGGGGTGATCGTCTCGGTGCCGGCTCCCGCAGCGAGCTCGGCGGCCGACAGCGGCGCCTTGCGGGGCGGGATCTTGCCCGACGGCGTCGACTTCTTGGCCGGCGACTTCTTCGCGGGTGCCTTCTTGGCGGGCGCCTTGGCGGCCGTGGCCTTCTTGGCGGCCGACTTCTTCGCCGGCGACTTCTTGGCCGGAGCCTTCGCGACGGCCTTCGCCACGTCGGCCGGGGTCACGTCCACGTCGGTGCTGTCGGCGGCCGCGTCGATGGGGCTCTCGGGCGCCTTCTTCGCCGGGGTCTTCTGCGCGGGCGTCTTCTTGCCGGTCGCCCTCTTGGTCGCGGCCTTGGCCACCGATCCCTTGCCGGCCGGGGCCCGGGTCGAGGCCTTCTTGACGACCTCGGTCGCGACGTCCTGGACCGGGGGCTTGACCGGGTCGCCGTGCTCCTTCGCGGTCTTCTTCGTCGCCGGGGCCGGGTTGGCCCGCGTGCTGGGCGCGGGGACGGGATCGGACCCACCCTGGGAGCCCGCACCCGACGTGTCCTCGGCGGACCGCTTGCGACCGGGCACCAGGCCGGTCACGGCGCCGAAGACCTCACCGGTGACCTGGCCGGCAACCGCCCGGCCCAGCCCGACCGTGCCCTTCGCCTGGCCGACGGCCTGGCCGACCGCCTTCTGACCGGACCCGATCGGGTCCTTGATCGTGTCGAGGGCGGCGTCTCTGATCTTCCCGAGGGGGCTCTTGCGGGCCACGGCGTCGGTCCTTCCGTCGGTCGAGTGTGCGGCGAGTCAAGCAGGTGCCACCAGGGCACCGTTCTGCTGCCCGTACCCCGGACGGCGCCCGGCCAACACGCGGGCGCCGGTGACCTCGCCCTCACCCCGGCGCCACCCACCGGGCGCCGATCCGGCTCAGGAGACGGCGCGGAACGGGTCGTGCTCGGCGAGGATCTTCTCCACCCGCGCCTGGTCGATCCGCGCGACGACGTGCTGGCTCTCGTGGGCGTCGCGGACCACCTTGGCCAGCGTGAAGGCCGAGGTCGTGAGGTAGAGCGTGGTGATGGCGAAGAACGCGCGGATCCACGGGTCCACGGGCACGTACAGCAGGGCGTAGAGCATGGCGACCAGGGCGACGGCGAAGGAGAGGCCGGCCTGGGCGTAGAAGGCGGTGGTCGTCTTGGTGTGGTTGTTGGTCTCCATGTCCCCGAGCCTCCCGCGACCCGCGCCCGCACGGCACCGCACGGATGCCCGGTCCGGGCTGAGTACGGGTGCTCGGTCCCGGTCACCTGGTCGTCGTGAACCGCTACGCCGACTCGGCCTCCCGTCGCAGGCCCCGGGTGCTGCGCGACGTCCTGTTCCTGGCCGACCTCGAGCCGGCCGCGCACGGCACCGTCACCGGGGTGGGGAAGGGCCGATGAGCAAGGACGCGGACCGGACCGACCTGATCGTCTCCACGCTGGCCGACGCCTTCGCGCCGCTCATGGAGGCCAGCCCCACGGCGTTCCGTGGTAAGTACCGCACGATGGCGTCGGACCCGCACGCCTTCTACCGGGGCAGTGCCTGCGTGTTCTACGCGGACGTCACCTCGGCCGACGACCCCTGGGTCGACGAGCGCTCGGGCCGGATCTGGGTCCACGGCGACCTTCACGTCGAGAACTTCGGGACCTACCTGGACTCCGACGGCCGCCTCGTCTTCGACGTCAACGACTTCGACGAGGCCTACGTCGGCCGGTTCACCTGGGACCTCCAGCGCTTCGCCGGTTCCCTCGCCCTCGTCGGCTGGCAGAAGGCGTTCCCCGAGGCGGACGTACGTGACCTGATCCGGCGTTACCTGGCCGGCTACCTCGACCAGGTGGACGCCTACCGCAGCACCGCCGACGACGAGGGGTTCGCGCTCCACCTCGACAACACCGACGGGCCCGTGCACGCCGCGCTCGTCGACGCGCGACGGCAACGCCGTGCCGACCTCCTCGATGCGCTGACCATCCGGGCCGACGGCGTCCGACGGTTCCGCGACGGCGACACGGTCCGGCGGCTCCCCGTCCGCGAGCAGGCGGCCGTGGTGACGGCCTACGAGCGGTACCTGGACACCATCCCCGAGGAGAAGCGCTCGTCGCGACGGCTGTTCTACGAGCTCCACGACGTGGTCGGCAAGTCCGGGTTCGGCATCGGCTCGGCGGGGCTGCCGGCGTACAACCTGCTGATCGAGGGCGCCAGCCAGGCGCTCGACAACGACGTGGTGCTCTCCATGAAGCAGGCCAACGTGCCCGCGGCCAGCCGCTTCGTCGACGACGCCGCGATCGGGGAGTACTTCCGGCACGAGGGGCACCGGACCGTGGCGAGCCAGCGGGCGTTGCAGGCGCACACTGACCCGCTGCTCGGCTGGACCGACATCGACGGCGTGGGGTTCGTCGTCGCCGAGCTCTCCCCGTACGAGGTGGATCTCGACTGGGCGCCCCTCACCGAGCCGGACCAGGTCAGGGACGTCGTCGGCCTGCTCGGCCGGGCGACGGCCAAGATCCACTGCGCCTCCGACGAGGACAGCGACCAGGACCTCGTGGACTTCCAGGTCGAGGAGGCGATCGCGACCTCGCTCGAGGGCCGGCGCGAGGAGTTCACCGAGTGGGTCGTCGACTTCGGGGTGCAGTACGCCGACCGGGTGCGCGCCGACCACGCGCTGTTCGTCAACGCCTTCCGCGAGGGCCGGGTCGGCGTGTCCTCCACCTAGCCGCGCCCGGCTGGCCCGGAGGGCGTCGCGGTCCGGGATGACTCGACCACGCGCCCCGCGGCTCGGCGGGCGTGGGCGACCGGGTCCCGCGGCGCGCCGCGGAGCAGGCTGCTGAGGGCGCCGTTGTAGAGGACGAGCAGCATGTCGGCGACCGCGTGGGGGTCCTGGCAACCCGCGTCGGCGGCGAGGCTCCGCAGCCGGTCGCTGACCAGCCGGGTGTCCTGCTCGATGAGCGCGAAGACCGGGTCGGCCTCCGCGTCCTCCGGCCGCGGCCGCTCCGACGCGGTGGCGAGGAAGCAGCACCACTGGGTCTTCCCTGCGGCTGCGCGGAAGCTCACGACCGCGTCGAAGATCGAGAGCAACCGGTCGTCGGGGGAGCCGGCGGCGGCGACCGCCTCGTCCCAGTGACGACCCCAGTCGCGGAGCCGCCGGGCGAGCACCTCGCGCAGGAGGTTGTCCTTGGAGCCGAAGTGCTTGTACAGGGTCACGATGGCGACCCCGGCGGCCGACGCCACCTTGTCGACGCCCGTGACCGCGATGCCCTCCTGGAAGAAGAGTCCCTCGGCCGCGTCCAGGATCCGGGTCCGGGTGTCGGAGGGCTTCGCCATCTCGCCAGTGTAACGTTCGTTCTATGCATAACGGGCGTTATATCGCTGGCGGACGAAGCGCGTGGTGACCGTCGAGGCCGGCGCCCGGTCCGAGCGGTCCGGCGTGCTGACGGCGGTCGCCGGCATGCTGCTGATCGCCGCGACCTACGGCATGGCGCGGTTCGGCGTGGGTCTCTTCGCGCCGGCCCTGGCCGCGGAGCGGCCGCAGCTCGTCGAGGTCCTCGGCTGGGCAGCAGGCGCGCAGTTCGCGTCGTACTGCGTGGCGGCCGTGGCAGCCGGACGCTTCGTCGACCGACGACCGCGGTGGGGGCTGGCCCTCGCCGGCACCACCGCGACAGCCGGGTGCCTGGGCGTCGCGTTCGCCACCCACCCGGCGACCTTCGTGGTCGCGGTGGTCGTCGGCGGTGCGGGAGGCGGCTTCGCCTCGCCCGCCGTCGTCCGCCTGGTCGACGCCGTCGTGGGGCCGGGGCTCGCCGCGACCGCGCAGTCGCTGGCCAACGCGGGGACCGCGGTGGGAGTGATCGGGTCCGGGCTGGTGGCGGCCAGCGGCGCCGGTGTGGTCTCGGCCTGGCTGCTCCTGGGCTCGGTCTGCGCCGCCGCGACCGCAGCGGCGTGGTTCCCGGCGCGAGGCGGTGCGCTCGGCTGTGGTGGCGCCCCGGTGGCCACACCGGAGGAAGGGCACCGCGGGGCTGGCGAGGTGTGGCGAGCCCTGGCGCTCCCCGCCGGCGCTGCGTTCGTCGCCGGCGCGGGCTCGTCCTTCACGTGGACCTTCGGGCCGCTGGTCGTCAGCGAGGCAGGGGCCGTCACCACCGATCGTGTGGGCTGGCTCTGGATCGCCCTCGGCGCCGGCGGTCTCCTCGGCACCTTCACCGGGGGCCTCGTGGAGCGCGCCGGTCGACGCGGCGGGTGGTGCACCTGCGCCGCCGTCCTGGCGCTCGCGAGCGCCGGGGTGGCGTGCGCCGTCGTCACCACCTCGGCATGGGTCGCCCATGCCAGCATGGCGCTCTTCGGCGCCGGCTACATGGGCCTCTCCGCCGTGCTGATCCTGTGGGCCCGCGGCACCGCGCCGGGGACGGCCGGCGGCGGCACCGCCGCACTCCTCGTCGCCCTGGCCACCGGGCAGGCGGCGGGATCGGTCGGGTTCGGAGCGGCAGGAGACGCCGCGGGCCCGGTGCTCGAGGCGACCGTGGCGGCGGGCCTGTGCGTGGTGGGCGGGCTGGTGGTCCTGGTCAGCCCACCAGGCCGGCGCCCGCGGACGGCTCGGCTCGCAGGTGCGCGGGGGCGGTGAACCCCCGCAGGGCGAACTCCGTGTCGATCGCACGCATGACCGCCTCCACCCGCTCGTCCGGCACGACCGCCACCGACGAGCCGCCGAAGCCCCCGCCCGTCATCCGGGCACCGACGGCCCCCGACTCGATCGCCACGGCCACCGCCGCGTCGAGCTCCTCGCAGGAGATCTCAAAGTCGTCGCGCATCGAGGCGTGCGAGAGCGCCAGCAGGCGGGCCAGCTCCTCCCGGTCCCCGGCGACCAGGGCGTCTGCGACCGGCTGGACCCGCGCGGTCTCGGTGACGACGTGGCGGGCTCGGCGACGCACACGGTCGTCGCGGATCCGCTCGACCTGTTCCAGGCTCGCCGCACGCAGGGACGGCAGGCGGAGCTCGGCAGCGGCCGCCTCGCAGTCGGCGCGGCGCTCGCCGTACCCGCCGTCGGTGAGCTCGTGCTGCACGCGGGTGTCGGTCACCAGCAGGGTCAGCGCCGGCAGTGGCAACGGGACCGGACGGGACTCGTCGGTGTCGAAGTCGATCAGGAGCGCGGAGCCGTCCTCGGCCAGCATCGCCACGGCCTGGTCCATGCCACCCGTCGGCGCGCCGGCGACCTCGCCCTCCGCGCGGATGCAGGCCTGGACCACCCGCGCCCGGGTGTCGTCGTCGAGCGTCACGCCGGCCACCGCGAGGGCCGCGACCGCGACCGAGCACTCCAGCGCCGCGGAGCTGGAGAGGCCGGCCCCCAGCGGCACCGACCCGTCGACCAGGAGGTCCATCCCGGGCAGGTCGAAGCCCGCCTCGGTGAGGGACCACAGCACCCCTGCGGCGTAGGCCGCCCAGCCCTGCGGACCTCCGGGGCCGGCCGTGGCGATCGTGCCCTCCCACTCGTCGTCCTGCTGCCGGCTGCCCACCCGGACCCGACCGTCCGCCCGGGGGGCGGCAGCCGCGTACGTCGCGTGGGGCAGCGCGACCGGCAGGACGAGCCCGCGGTTGTAGTCGGTGTGCTCCCCGATGAGGTTCACCCGGCCCGGCGCCCGCCCGACGACGGCCGGCGCCCGGCCGTACCGATCCGCGAAGGCGCTGCGCAGCCGGGTCGCGAAGTGCTGGGGATCGCCGGGGTCCAGGTACGTCACGCGGCCACCCTAGGCACGCCCGCCCCGTAGAGTCGTCCCACGTGCACTTCCTCCACGACACCCCGCCGGCGCACGACCTGACCTACGACGACGTCTTCATGGTCCCGCGGCACTCCGCCGTGGCGAGCCGGTACGACGTCGACCTCACCACCGCTGACGGCACCGGCGCCACCGTGCCGCTCGTGGTGTCCAACATGACCGCCATCTCCGGCCGTCGGATGGCCGAGACGGTGGCCCGCCGGGGCGGCCTCGTCGTGCTGCCCCAGGACATCCCGATCCCCGTCGTGACCGACGTGCTGCGCTGGGTCAAGTCGCGGCACCACGTCTTCGACACCCCGATCGAGCTCACCCGCGACCAGACGGTCGCGGAGGCACTGTCGCTGATCCCCAAGCGCGCGCACCGGGCCGCGGTCGTGGTCGACGAAGGCCGGCCGGTCGGCGTCGTGTCCGCCGCGGACTGCGCCGAGGTGGACCGCTTCGCGCAGGTGCAGCAGGTGATGCGCACCGGGTTCGTCACCGTGCCCGCGACCACCGACCCGCGGGCCGTCTTCGAGGCGCTGGACCAGGCGCGCGAGCAGCTCGCGGTCGCGGTGGACGGCGCCGGCTCCCTCGTCGGAGTGCTGACGCGGACGGGAGCGCTGCGGGCGACGGTCTACGCGCCCGCGGTCGACGCCCGCGGCGGCCTCCGGGTCGCCGCGGCGGTGGGCGTCAACGGCGACGTGGCCGACAAGGCCCGCCGGCTCCTCGACGCGGGCGCCGACTGCCTGGTGGTCGACACCGCCCACGGCCACCAGGACCGGATGCTCGAGGCGCTGGCCGCCGTCCGGGCGCTGGCACCGACCGTCCCGGTCGTGGCCGGCAACGTCGTGGACGCCGACGGCACCCGGGCGCTCGTCGAGGCAGGGGCCAGCATCGTCAAGGTCGGCGTCGGCCCGGGAGCCATGTGCACCACCCGGATGATGACGGGCGTCGGGCGACCACAGTTCTCCGCCGTCCTCGAGTGCGCGGCGGCGGCCCGCGGGATGGGCGCGCACGTGTGGGCGGACGGCGGCGTCCGGCACCCCCGCGACGTCGCCCTCGCCCTGGCCGCCGGCGCGTCGAGCGTGATGGTCGGCTCCTGGTTCGCCGGCACCCACGAGTCGCCCGGCGACCTCGTCGAGGACCCGTCCGGCCGCTCCTACAAGGTCTCCTTCGGCATGGCCTCGGCGCGCGCCGTCGCGAACCGCACGGCGACCGAGTCGGCCTTCGACCGGGCCCGCAAGGGGCTCTACGAGGAGGGCATCTCCTGGTCGCGGATGTACCTCGACCCGGCGCGACCCGGGGTCGAGGACCTCATCGACCAGATCTGTGCAGGCGTCCGCTCGGCGTGCACCTACGCCGGCGCGCGCGACCTCGAGGAGCTCCACGACCGAGCGCTGGTCGGCGTCCAGTCGGCCGCCGGCTACCAGGAGGGGCGACCGCTCGCCACCTCCTGGTAGCGCACCTCAGCGCTCGTCGGCCGCCCGCGACACCGGCTGCTCGGTGTCCTGCTCGTCCGGCGCGCGCTCGCTCGTCGGCACCGCCTGCACCGAGAGCGCGAAGTCGTCCCCGTGCTCGGTCACACCGGCGACGACCGCCTGCTCGACCGCGTCGACGGCGTACTGACGGCGCACGACGAGCGGGTCCTGGCGCAGGTCCTTCACCAGGGAGACGGCCAGGCCGATCATCACGATCACGAAGGGCAGCGCGGCGACGATGGTGATCGTCTGCAGGCCGGTGAGCGCCTCGGAGCCGCCGATCAGGAGCATGACCGCCGCGACGGCACCCGTGGCCACACCCCAGAAGATGACCGTCGGGCGCCGCGGCTCGGTCGTGCCACGTTCCGAGAGGGTTCCCATTACGATCGAGGCGGCGTCGGCCCCGGAGACGAAGAAGATGCCCACCAGGGCCATGACGACGATGCCCGTCAGGGTCGCCCACGGGAACTGCTCGAGGGTGGTGAAGAGCTGCGACTCGAGACCGCCGGCGCCGGCGACGTCCACACCGTTGCGCTGGAGGTCGATGGCGGTGCCACCGAAGATCGCGAACCAGACCAGGCTCACGAGGCTGGGGACCAGCAGGACGCCGGTCACGAACTGGCGGATGGTCCGGCCGCGGCTGATCCGGGCGATGAACATGCCGACGAAAGGCGTCCACGAGAGCCACCAGGCCCAGTAGAAGATCGTCCACGACTGCAGCCACTCGGCCGCCTCGGGCCCCCTCGTCCCGGTCCGTGCCGCCATCTCCGGCAGGTCGGCCACGTAGGTGCCGATGGTGGTCGGCAGCAGGTTGAGGATGAAGACCGTCGGGCCCACGACGAAGAGGAAGAGCGCCAGCAGCAGCGCGAGGACCATGTTGATGTTCGACAGGTACTGGATGCCCTTGGCGACACCCGTGACGGCGGACAGCACGAACGCGGCGGTGAGCACCGCGATGATCGCCACGAGCACGGCGTTCCCGACCTCGCCGAGGCCGGCGACGATCTCGAGCCCGCTGCGGATCTGGAGGGCGCCGAGACCGAGGGACGCGGCGGAGCCGAAGAGCGTCGCGAAGATGGCGAGCATGTCGATGACCTTGCCGCCGGCGCCGTGCGCGTGCCGCCCGAGCAGGGGCTCGAAGGCGGCCGAGATCAGCTGGGCGCGCCCCTTGCGGTAGACGCCGTACGCGATGGTCAGCCCGACCACGGCGTAGATCGCCCAGGGGTGGAGCGCCCAGTGGAAGAGCGTCGTGGCCATGGCGGTCTGGGTCGCCTCGGGATTGCCGACCTCACCGGTGCCCGGCGGGGGAGCGGTGAAGAACGTGACCGGCTCGCTGACCCCGTAGAACATCAGGCCGATGCCCATGCCTGCGCTGAACATCATCGCGACCCAGGAGACGGTCCGGAACTCGGGCTCCTCGCCGTCGCGGCCGAGCGGGATGCGACCGAACTTGCCCAGGGCGAGCCAGAGGACGAAGACGACGAAGCCGCTGGCCGTGAGGACGAAGAGCCAGCCGACCGACTCCATCACCCAGTCCAGCGCCGTCCCGGAGGCGCGGTCCAGGGACTCGGTGCTGACGAAGCCCCAGACGAGGAACGCGATGGCGATGGCCGCGGTGACGCCGAAGACGACCCGGTCGACGCCGCGCTGGACCTGCTGATCGTCCGGCACCGCGTCGAGTGCCGGGTGGATGACGTCCACCGGCGGCTGGGCGAGGGCGTCGGTCATCCCACCGTCGGAGCCGGTGGACCCGGCGGCCCCACGGGCGTCGTTGGACTCGGGGGGGCGTTGCTGTGTCGTCACAGTTACCTCACGTACCCGCACGGTGGAGGTCCACACTCCCGCAGCGACGGAAGTCACGGTCCGGCGTGGTGGACCCAGGCTCAGCTGCGGGTGCTGCGCGCGGTGCGGCCGCGGACGATGCCGACGAAGGCCTGGCACTGCTCGTCGTCGCGGTCCACCCGCCACGCGAGGCCGACCGTGGTCGGCTCGAGGTCGCTCACCGGCCGGTACGTGACGTCCTTGCGGTGGTGCAGGCGGGCCACGGACATCGGCATGAGCGCGATCCCCGTGCTGCCCGCCACGACCTCCACGGCCTCCTTCACCGACATCTCCGGCCACGGCAGCTGCGGTACGTCGGGCCGCCAGCCGGACCGGTGGGGGAGCACGAGCTGCTCCTCGGCCAGGTCGGCGAGCTCGACCTCGTCAGCCAGGGTGAGCAGGTGCTCGTTGCTGACCACGACGACCGGCCGCTCGTCGTACAGCGGGATGAGGTGGAGGCCCTCCCGCTCGACCGGCAGCCGCACGAGGCACATGTCGACCTCGCCGTCGCGGACCACCCGTTCCTGCTCGTCCTCGGTGACGGGGACGAGCTGCAGCGGCTCGCGGTGGCGGCGGTCGCGCCAGATGCCCGCCCACTTGTCCGGCGTCGCCCCCGTCACGAAGCCGACGCGGAAGGGGGTGCTGCTCACAGCGGCACCCTAGACCGGTCCCGCGGTCAGGCCGCGGCGACCAGCGCCAGGAGCTCCCGGTTGAACGCCGGGATGTCGTCGGGCTTGCGGCTGGTCACGAGGTTGCCGTCCACCACGACCTCCTCGTCGACCCACGTCCCGCCGGCGTTGCGGAGGTCGGTCCGCAGGCTCGGCCACGAGGTCACCCGGCGCCCCCGGACGACGTCGGCCTCGACGAGGACCCACGGCGCGTGGCAGATGATGGCCGTGGGCTTGCCCGCCTCCACGAACCGCTTCACGAACGACACGGCGGCGTCCGAGGTCCGCAGCAGGTCGCCGTTGGGCGCACCGCCGGGAAGGACGAGGCCGTCGACGTCGGCGACGTCGAGGTCGTCGACCACCTTGTCGACGGTGAAGGTGTCCGCCTTGTCCAGGTGGTGGAAGGCCTGGACCTCACCCGACTCGGTGCTGACCAGGATCGGCGTGCCTCCCGCCTCCTGCACCGCCTTCCAGGGTTCGGTGAGCTCCGCCTGCTCGATGCCCTCGGTGGAGACGAGGAATGCGATGGTCTTGCCGGACAGGTCCTGCTCGGGCACGGGTCTTCCCTCCGTCGGTGCGATCGGTACCCGCCACCGGTGACCGACCGGACGCCTCTCCAACCATCGACCCGGCCCACCGGCTCCGCGCCCACCTGGTGAACACCTGTTTCGGTCCGGCCGGTGTGGGCACGGTGGAGGTGGAGCCGAGCGTGGCAGGTCGCCCGGCACCACGAGCGCACGCGGAGGTAGCGACATGGCAACCCACGTCGGCCAGGAGACCTGCGTGACGATCCACCTGCCGTACGACGAGTCGAGCGTCCGCCGGGCTCGGCACCTGCTCGGCGAGGACCTCCGGGAGGCGGGCATCCGCGCCAGTGTCGTGGAGGACGCCGAGCTCGTGGTCAGCGAGCTGGTGACGAACGGCCTGCTCCACGGTGCGCCCCACCCGGACCGGACCATCCGGGTGTCGTGGTGCCTCGAGCAGGACGCGCTCCGGCTCAGCGTCGTCGACGGCGGTGACGTCGAGACCCTCAAGCCCGTCGCCCTCACCGACCACCGGCTCCAGGGCCGCGGGCTCGCCATCGTCGACCACGTCTGCGACCGCTGGACGGTGGAGCGGGACGACGGCACCCGGGTCACCGCGGAGCTGGCCTACGCCTGAGCAGCGGCGCCCGCCCCGACCGGCTGACCGGCCGCCCTGCGAGAGCGGGTCGCCGAGGCCGTCTCGCCATCCGGGTGTGACGGGCGTCATGACCGCGCCGCACGTCCGGTCCCTCGTCCCGGGACACCGGGCAGCCACCCCGGCTGGGGACCCGAGCCCACGTGGACCCGGCTGCCGCCCGGGCGAACGACGGTCTACGGTTCAGGAAACCTACGAAGGCAGGCGATGAACGGCACCACCGAGCACGACGTCGTACCGGTGTTCTTCCTGTCCGACTCGACGGGGATCAGCGCCGAGACGATGGGCAACGCGCTGCTGATCCAGTTTCCCGACGTGGCCTTCGAACGGACCCTGATCCCGTTCATCCACACCATCGACGACGCCCGCCGGGTCGTGGAGATGCTCGACGAGGTCGCCGACGGGCCGGTGACGCCGCTGGTCTTCACCACCGCCGCCGACGAGGGCGTGCGCGCGGAGCTGCTCACCACCAGGGCGCCGATCATCGACCTCTTCGAGACCCACATGTCCCGCGTCGAGGCCGTGCTCGGCCGCCCGGGGATGCGGCAGGCCGCCCGTCTCCACGGCGTGGGCGACATCAAGCGCTACAACAACCGGATGGCAGCGGTGGAGTTCACCATCGAGCACGACGACGGGCAGAGCGTCCGGGCGCTCGAGAAGGCCGACGTCGTGCTGCTGGCCCCCTCGCGGTGCGGCAAGACGCCGACCAGCATGTACCTCGCCCTCCAGCACGGGCTGTTCGTCGCCAACTACCCGCTGGTCGACGAGGACCTCGAGGGCTCCGACCTGCCCGAGGTCGTGCTCCCCTACCTCGACCGGTGCTTCGGGCTGACCACGACCGTCGAGCGGCTCTCCCGGATCCGCCACGAGCGTCGCCCCGGCTCGCGCTACGCCTCGCCCGAGCAGTGCCGCTGGGAGCTGCGGCGGGCCGAGGACCTCTTCCGCGGCCACCGCCTGCCGGTCATCGACAGCTCGGCGAAGTCCGTCGAGGAGATCTCGGCCCTGATCCTCCAGACGCTCAAGTCCAGCGCCCGCAGCCGGGCGCGCCGACCCCAGGAAGGGACCCGACCATGAGCAAGAAGTCCACCCCGAACGTCCGGTGGTTCTCCGACCTGGGCCTGGCCGACCTCGAGCAGGTGGGCGGCAAGAACGCCTCGCTCGGCGAGATGGTCTCCGAGCTCGCGGACCTCGGCGTCCGGGTGCCGAACGGCTTCGCCACCACGGCCGAGGCCTTCCACCGGTTCATCGGCAGCGACGTCGACGGCCGCGGCGAGCTCGCCGACCGGATCGCCGGACTGCTCGAGGACCTCGACACCGACGACGTGCGCCGCCTGGCCGAGGTGGGCAAGGAGATCCGTGCGGCCGTGGTCGCGCAGCCGTTCCCCGCAGACCTCGAGGCCGACATCCGGACGGCCTACGACGAGCTGGTCGCGGAGTCGACGGGCGAGCAGGGGGAGGAGCCCTCGTTCGCGGTGCGGTCGTCCGCGACCGCCGAGGACCTGCCGGACGCCTCCTTCGCGGGCCAGCAGGAGACCTTCCTGAACGTCCGAGGCATCGACTCGGTGCTGACGGCGATCCGGGAGGTCTTCGCGTCCCTCTACAACGACCGGGCGATCGCCTACCGGGTCCACCACGGGTTCGCCCACGCCGACGTCGCGCTCTCCGCCGGCGTGCAGCGGATGGTCCGCTCCGACCTGGCCTCCTCCGGCGTGATGTTCACGATGGACACCGAGTCGGGGTTCACCGACGCCGTCTTCATCACCTCCGCCTACGGGCTGGGCGAGGGCGTCGTCCAGGGCGCGGTCAATCCGGACGAGTTCTACGTCTACAAGCCGGCGCTGCGCGCCGGCCGACCGGCTGTGCTCAAGCGCGGAGTCGGCGGCAAGGCGACCAAGATGGTGTACACCGACGACGCGACGGTGGGCCGCACGACCGAGTTCGTCGACGTGGACCCCGCGGCGAGCCGGCTGCTCAGCCTCACCGACGACGAGGTCCACGAGCTGGCTCGGCACGCACTCACCATCGAGGAGCACTACGGCCGGCCGATGGACATCGAGTGGGGCAAGGACGGCGTCGACGGACGCCTCTACGTCCTCCAGGCCCGTCCCGAGACGGTGCAGTCGCGGCAGAGCGGTGCGCTCGAGCGGTACAAGATGGACCGCTCCGTGGCGACCGGCGCCGACGTGCTGGTCGAGGGTCGGGCGATCGGCCAGAAGATCGGCGCCGGCGCGGTCCGCGTGCTCACCTCGATCGACGACATGCACGAGTTCAACGCAGGCGAGGTGCTGGTGGCCGACATGACCGACCCCGACTGGGAGCCGATCATGAAGCGCGCCTCGGCGATCGTGACCAACCGCGGCGGTCGCACCTGCCACGCCGCGATCATCGCCCGGGAGCTCGGCATCCCCGCCGTCGTCGGCACCGGCAGCGGCACGCGGGACCTCGCCGACGGGCGGGAGGTGACCGTCTCGTGCGCCGAGGGCGACACCGGCCTGGTCTACGAGGGCATCCTCGACTTCGACGTCGAGCGCACCGAGCTGGACTCCATGCCCGACGTGCCGGTCAAGATCATGATGAACGTCGGCACGCCCGAGCAGGCGTTCGCGTTCTCCCGGCTGCCGCACGCCGGCGTGGGTCTGGCCCGCCTGGAGTTCATCATCAACCGCCAGATCGGGATCCACCCCAAGGCGCTGCTCGAGCTCGCCGACGACCCCGAGGCGCTCCCGGCCGACCTCCGGGCCGAGGTGGAGGAGCTGACCGCGGCGTACCCGAGCCCGCGCGACTTCTTCGTCCAGCGCGTGGCCGAGGGCATCTCGATGATCGCGGCCGCCTTCGCGCCGGAGCCGGTGATCGTCCGGATGAGCGACTTCAAGTCCAACGAGTACGCCAACCTGGTCGGCGGTGAGCGTTACGAGCCGGACGAGGAGAACCCGATGATCGGCTACCGCGGCGCCTCGCGGTACCTCTCGGAGGACTTCGCCGACTGCTTCGCGATGGAGTGCGAGGCGCTGCGCCACGTGCGTGACGAGATGGGGCTGACCAACGTCAAGGTGATGATCCCGTTCGTGCGCACGACCAAGGAGGCCCGGGGCGTCATCGAGCTGCTGGGGCGGCACGGTCTCGAGCGCGGGAAGAACGACCTGCAGGTCGTGATGATGTGCGAGGTGCCCTCCAACGCCGTGATCGCCGAGCAGTTCCTCGAGCACTTCGACGGCTTCTCGATCGGGTCCAACGACATGACGCAGCTGACGCTGGGCCTGGACCGGGACTCGGGCCTGGTGGCCGACTCCTTCGACGAGCGCGACCCGGCCGTGCTGCACATGCTGGAGCTGGCCATCAAGGCCTGCAAGGCACAGGGCAAGTACGTCGGCATCTGCGGGCAGGGCCCCTCCGACCACCCCGACCTCGCGCAGTGGCTGCTCGACCAGGGCATCGAGTCGATGTCGCTCAACCCCGACACCGTCGTCGACACCTGGCTGCACCTGGCCAGGAGCGCGCCGGCCGGCGGCCCGGGAGCTCCGTGACCCGGCCCTGAAGGCCGCCAGGGCGACCCTGCGCGTTCCGGCACCGATCGGGACTCGGGAGCGGCATCATGGTCGGGACATGAGCGAGCCCGCTGCTCCCGCCGCCGACGTGGACGACGTCTGGCGGATCGAGCCTGCCCTCGTGACCGACCGCGGCCTCGTGGCCCGGTTGGTCGAGGCGGTGGCCGCCGCGGACCCCTCGGCGGCGCCCGAGGTGGCCGACGGGTCCTTGCGGGCAGCCCAGTGGCTGCAGCAGTTGCGGCCCGAGTGGACCGGCGTGGCGGTGCTGACCGGCGAGGCGAGCAGCGGTCGGCGCGTCGTCGGCTACGTCGCCGCGGTGGCCGGGCCGGAGACCGGATGGCGGGTCCTCGTGCACCCCACCCTCCGGGGCGGCTCCATGGAGCACGAGCTCGTCCTCGCAGCGCGCGCGGCGTTGATGACGGCCGCCACGGTGGAGGCACCGCGCGTCGTCGACCCCCAGCAGCCCGCGGCACCGCTGGTCACCGGCCCCGAGCCGGAACCGGCCCCGCCCGCCCGCCCGTGGGGCGAACGGCTCGTCACCACCGCAGGTGCCGTGGCGATCGCCATCGCCGGGGTGGCCGCGACCCTCGCCGTCCAGATCGGCACCGGGACGTTCGACGACCTCTCGCCCTTCCTCGGCCCCGACACCGACCGTGCCCCCGCCGCGGCGGCGGAGCGCGGACCGGCCTCCGGCGCTGCTCCTGCGGCGAGGTCGGTGAGCGGCACGGTCCTCACTCCCACACCACCCCCGACGTCCCCCGCGCCGGCCACCGGCGCCCCGGTCGACGACGGCCCTGGCCTCCCGCCCGGCGGCGCACAGCCCGACGGTCCGGGGGAGCCGCCCGTGGCGTCGCCCGGTGTCGGGACGCCGCGGCCCGAGGCGCCCGGCCTCGTCTCGGCGGTCGTGGACCCGCTCGCCGACGGAGGTCTCGGCGTCGTCGACGCGGTCACGCGAGGCGCCACGGCCCCGGTGACCGACGGTGTGCGCGAGGTGGTCGACGCAGGCACGGACGCGGTCGACGGCCTCGTGGCAGGTCTGCTCGACGCGCTGGCCACCAGGTCGGGCCCGCCGACCGGGGGGACAGGCTCGTGACGATGTCCGCGGCGCTCCTCGTGGTCGCCGTTGCTGCTCCCGTGTCGCTCGCCGTGCTCACCGGGTTGGGGAGCCGCCGGCGAGGAGACGGCTGGCCGCTCGCCGTGCTGAGCGGTGTGCTGTTCCCGCTCACCTGGTTCGTCTGGTACCTCCGGGACGCGGCGCAGGGCGGCTGAGGCCCCGGCAGGTCCGCTGGGCCGCGCCACGGGGTCGTTGACAAGACCGCCGGGGCGTTGAGACAGTGGCCGCAGTGCTTTACAACTGCCGTCGATCTGTCAAGTCAGGAACGTCGTGACTGCCTCCCCCTCCGCTCCGGTCGCACCCCCCGCCTCGATGCCGCAGCCGGTCGTCGGCCTGCCCGACCCCGGCGAGCGGGTCCCGCCGCTCGCGTGGCCGACGGCCGCGCTCTACGTCGGCGCGCTCGTGCTCTTCGGTGTCGAGGTCTACGGCTACCTGGTGGCGGGCTGGAGCCCCTGGCTCACCGTCCCGCTCGGGGCGGCGGTGACGTTCCTGATGTTCAGCGTCCTGCACGAGTCGGCGCACCACGCGGTCAGCACCGACACCCGGGTCAACGACGCGTTCGGGCACCTCGCGATGCCGTTCGTGGCGGCGTACACCACCTTCCCGATGCTGAAGTTCATCCACATCGAGCACCACCGCAACACCAACGAGCCCAAGGGCATCGACCCCGACAGCTGGACCAGCGAGGGGCCGGCCTGGCAGCTGCCGCTGAGGTGGGCCACGGTCGACTTCTGGTACGTCGCGTTCTACGTCCGCCGGCTGCCCGACCGGCCCCGCGCCGAGGTCGCCGGCGTGCTGACGATGGTCGCCGCGGCTGCCGCCGCCGTCGTCGCGCTGGTGGCCGCCGGTCACGGCGCCGAGCTGGTCCTGCTGTACCTGCTGCCGCAGCGGATCGGCATGACCGTGCTGGCCTGGTGGTTCGACTACCTGCCGCACCACGGCCTGACCGTGACCCAGCGGCAGGACAAGTACCGGGCGACGCGGATCCGGGTGGGCGGCGAGTCCTGGCTCACCCCGCTGTTCGTCTACCAGAACTACCACCTGGTGCACCACCTGCACCCGAGCGTGCCGTTCTACCGCTACCTGCGTGCGTGGCGGCGCAACGAGCAGGCCTACCTCGACCGCAACGCGGCGATCTCCACGTGGTTCGGGCGCTCCCTGACCCCCGAGGAGTACCGCACCTGGCGGCGGATCACCGACGGCCTCACCGACGGCCTCACCGACGGCCGTCCCGGCGGCGCCGACGGCGAGGGACGACGCCCCGCGTTCCACCCGCTGCGGGTGCGGTCGGTCGACCCGTTGACGCCGGAGAGCGTCGTGGTGACCTTCGACGTCCCCGACGACCTGGCGGGGGAGTACCGCTACGTCCACGGCCAGCACGTCACCCTCCGCGCGGTGGTCGGCGGGGTCGACGTACGTCGCAGCTACTCGATCGTCGCGCCTGTCTCCGCGCAGACGCTCAGCGTGGCGGTGAAGCGGGTGGACGACGGCGTCTTCTCGAGCTACGTCACCGGTGAGCTCGCAGCCGGCGACATCCTCGACGTGATGACGCCGACCGGGCGCTTCACCACCGAGCTCGACGCCTCGCAGGCGCGGCGGTACGTCGCCGTGGCGGCCGGCTCAGGCATCACGCCGCTGATGTCCATCGTCAGCACCATCTTGGAGGAGGAGCCGGACAGCACCGTCACGCTCGTCTACGGCAACCGGGACCGCGCGTCGACGATGTTCCGCGACGAGCTCGGCGACCTCGCCCGCACCACCGGCCGCCTGGAGGTCCACCACGTGCTCTCCCGCGAGGCCGATCCCGACGGAAGGGTCGTCGGCCGGGTCAGCCCCGAGCTGGTCCGGGAGCTGGTCGCCGAGCCCGCCGGGGTCCACGCCTGGTTCCTGTGCGGGCCGGCGTCGCTGGTCTCCTCGGTCGAGGAAGCCGTCGCGTCCGTGCCCGGGGTCGACCCGACGCGAGTGCTGTCGGAGGTGTTCCACACCGAGCCGAGCACCTCCGCCGTGGACGTCGACGTCGAGAGCGCCGTGACCGTGAGGCTGGACGGCGCCGAGTCGACGTTCCCGTTGCGGTCCTCGGGCGACACCGTCCTCGACGCCGCCCTCCAGCAGGGCGTCGAGCCGCCGTACTCCTGCGCGGGCGGTGCCTGCGGCACCTGCCGCGCGAAGGTCGTGCTCGGACGGGCCGTCATGGACCAGAACCACGCCCTCGACGACGACGAGGTCGCGGACGGGTACGTCCTGACCTGCCAGGCCCACCCGGTCACCGAGGAGCTGCGGGTCGACTACGACGCCTGAGCGGCGAGGGTCGTTCAGAGCAGGTGCTTCACGGCGGTGAAGTGGCGAGCCGCCTCGGCCTCCGTGCCAGTGCCGTACACCTCCACCATCTCGGCCAGGCCTGGTGCCACCTCGGCCAGCACCTGGGCTGCGGCCTCCAGCTCCCGGCCCGAAGCGACGGCACGAAGCAGCTTCCGGACCACGTCGGCGGAGCTGGCGTCCGGCGCGAACTGACCGGTCGACACGGTGCCCTGGTGCTGGCGGATCTCCTCCAGGCGGCGCGTGACCGCATCCTGGGAGAGGCCCGGTGCCTCGTCGACCAGGCGGAGCAAGCCTTGGAGCCGCGCGACCGCGAGCGGGTTGCCGATCTTGACGCGGTGACCGCTGGCGAGCTGGGAGAGCATCGGCGGACTGAGACCCAGGACCTCGGCGACGCGGGACTGGCTGACCTCCAGGCCCGCGGTGACCCGGCGCACCAGCAGACCGATCGGCTCGCCGTACAGGCGGCGCTGTTGGGCGATCTTGGCGGCCTTGTCCGACTCGACGTCCAGCCCTGGCTCCATGCGCGGCCCCTTCCCGGCTGAGAGCGTACGTCGCGCGGTTCACAAGGGCAACCTTGACGTTTGCTTCTGCAAACAGCAGGGTAGGTGTCGCCGCAGTCGTTGAGGGGAAGGACGAGTCGCATGGAGCCCCGTCGTCATCTGGTCGCACTGACCTCGCTGATCGCGCTGGTTGTGTCCTCCACCGTTGGAGTGGGCGCCGCGACGGCCGGGACCGCGCCTCGCCAGGCCGCTTCGGCTGCCACGGCGGCGGCCACGGCGGCGGACGCGGAGGAGGGCGGCTACGGACGGATGATGCTGCTGCTGGACTCCTCGGGCTCGATGGCGGAGCCCGCCGGAGGCGGTCAGACGAAGATCGCGGCGGCACGCCGAGCGCTTTCGACGGTCGTGGCAGGCCTGCCGGACGATGCCCAGGTCGGCCTCCGCGTGTTCGGCGCCGAGGTCTTCTCGCGCACCGACGCCGGTTCCTGCACCGACAGCCAGCTCGTGGTCGAGCCCGGCACCGACAACCGCGAGGACCTCGAGGCCGCGATCGGCCAGTACGAACCGTACGGCGAGACGCCGATCCCGCACGCCCTGCGCGAGGCCGCCAAGGACCTCGGCAACGAGGGTGCCCGCTCGATCGTCCTCGTCTCCGACGGCGAGTCCACCTGTGACCCGGATCCCTGCGAGGTGGCCGGCGACCTGGCCGAGCAGGGCATCGACCTGCAGATCGACGTCGTCGGGCTCTCCGTCTCGGGGGCCGCACGCGACCAGCTGCGGTGCATCGCGGAACAGGGCGGAGGCACCTACTACGACGCGGACAGCGCCGCCGACATCGAGAGCAGGCTCACCCGCGTCGCCTCGCGCGCCGTCCGGCCCTTCACCCTGACCGGCGAGCCGATCGTGGGCGGCTCGGAGACGTCGCCCACGTCCATCGCCATCGGCGAGTACGTCGACACGCTGGGGGCCGGCGAGTCGAAGAGCTACGTGTTCACCCGCGAGACGGCCGGCTCCACGCTGCGGGTGGCTGCCCTGTCGCAGGGCGAGACCGGCTTCATCGACGGGCTGGTCGCCCAGCTCACCGGGCCGGAGGGCCGTTGCGACTACGCCTCGGTCAGCAGGTTCCTCGACGTCCGGCAGGTGATGGGCGCTCAGGTCACCGCCGGCACCGGTCTGGGCGCTGCGTCCAGCGAGGCGTGTGACGAGCCGGGGGAGTACGTCGTCACCGTCAGGCGCGGACGGGGAGCCCAGGAGGAGGTGCCGATCGGCCTGGTCGTCACGGAGGAGCCACCCGTCGAGGACCCCGGTCCCACCCCTCCAGCCGACGACACCGTCGTCACCGCGCCGCGGGTGAGCGGCCGCGCGCAGCCCGTCGAGGGCGTGGCGTCGTTCGCACACGCCCCCGAGATCGGCACTGGCCGCTGGTCCAGCACGGTCGTCCCGGGTGAGTCGCTGCTGTACAAGGTGCCGCTCGCGTTCGGCCAGGGGCTCCGGGTCAGCGTGGAGTTCCCGGAGGCGAGTGGAGAGCTCGCCGAGCGCTTCGGCCGGTTCCCACCGAGGGCCCACCTGGGGCTCTTCAATCCTCTCGGCGCCCAGCTCGGCTACGTCGACGGGTCGACCTGGCTGGACTCGCCCGACGACGCCACGCTGCAGACGGCGTTGCCCGCCGTCAGCCGGGCACCCTCGGAGGTCCGCGACAGCCAGTTCAACGGCGGCGCCGACGTGACGGCGGCCGGTGACTACTACGTGAGCGTGAGTGCCAACCGGCAGGACTACACCGTCGAGATCCCGTTCACGCTGAACGTCGAGGTCGTGGGCGAGCCGGCGGAGGGCCCCACCTACGCCGACGGCGTGGCGTGGAGCGTCGCGGATGGTGTCACCGGAGGAACCGTCGCGTCCCCGGATCCCACGGCGGCCCCGTCCGAGAGCGGATCGACCGACGGTGGCGACGCGGACGCCGCGCCGGCGGCGGGCCAGGCCGACTCCGGCACCGGGGACATGATCGGTGTGCTGGCCGGGGTGCTCGGCCTGGGCGCGCTCCTCACGGCGCTCCTGATGTGGCGGCGGCGCTCAGCCACCTGACTCCCGTGGCGGCCTCTTGAGCCGCCTCAGGCGCGGGCGGTCCGTCGTCGACGGGTGGACGAGGGCAGCGGCGACCAACAGCAGCACCCCGAGGATCACGATCGACGTCGCAGTGAACGGCGGTGCGTCCGAGGACGGCATCAGCCACAACGGCGCATGGTCGTCCGCGCCCGAGCAGCGGATCACGGCACCGTCCCCGGAGTGGCCGTAGAGGACGATCGCGGCGATCGGCACGCCTCCGACCACCCGCGACCCGAAGGTCGTCGGATCGTCCGGCTGGGTCGGCAGGCTCCACCCGTTGCCAGGCAGGCAGCCGACCTCCTCGGCGGACGGAGGACGCCGCGGGTCGTCGACCTGGCCGTACAGCACCCAGGGGCTCTGGAAGAACCGCGTCTGCGGCACCGGTGTCGGTCCGTCCGCGGCCACCTGGACCGGTGCCGGCGGGTCGGTGCGACCGGCCACCGCCCCGAAGCCGAGCGTCGAGAGCCCGATGACCAGCAGCAGGAGACCGGCGACACGCCGCCGCCGATGGCTCGCCGCCGTGTCGGTGAGGCGCCGCGCAGCACGCGACTCCCGCGACCGCGCGAGCGGAAAATCCACTGACCCCTCCTTGGCCGGCCGGGGGAAGGGAAGCGGTCGGCGACGATTGTGGAGCGCCCGCCAGGGTACTGGTCGAGACCGGTCGGCGTGGCGAGGTTTAACTTTACGAATCCGGGTATGACAGCGGCCATGTCCCTTGTCGTCGCACTCATGGACGAGCACCCGACCGGCTCGTTCCGCGGCGCAGCGCTGTGGGGTGGGTGGCAGATGCACCCGCTCACCGATCCCACGACGCTCGCCCTCGACTCCCGAGTTCGCACCCCGCAGACCACGCACCTGTTGGTGCTGACGCCGACCGCCGGCACGAGGAGCGCACACCTCGCTGCGTCGACCGTTGCCGCGGCGCGGCCCGACCTCCCTGTGCGGGTGCTGAGCTTCCCCGTCTCCGCGGCCGTGCTGGCCCGGGCCGTCGAGCTGGTCCCGGCCGGGACCAGCTCCGCCACGGCGGTGCACGCCTCGATCGTCGGTAGCCTGCAGTCGATGGTGTGGGGGGCCTGGCTCCCGTCGGTGGCGAAGCTGTCCCGCCCGTCACCGACCCTGCGGCAGCATGTCCAGTCCTGGTTCGCCGGCCGGGACGGATTCCTCGCCGTCCACGGTGACCCGGGTTGGGTGGCGAAGCTGCCGGTCGCCGAGGTCGAGCCCGACCGGCGGCTGCGGCGCGTCCCCGCGCCCGGGCTGACAGCCGGCTCGTACGTCTGCCATGCTTTCGGCGACATGCCCGAGGCCGCCATCTCCGCCCTCTTCTCGATGGGGTTGCCCAGCCGTCCTCTCCGTCGCGAGCCGCTCGGCGATGCGGGGACCGCCTGGGGATCGGCCAAGGCGGTCGAGTTCGTCATCTCCTTGCCGGTGTCCGCCGAGGCGCTCGCCACCACGTCGTCCCAGCGGTGCCCTGCGTGCGCGGAGCCGGTGTGGGGTGCGACCTGTCCCTTCTGTCGGGTTGCCGCCGAACGTCCCGACCGCGAGGACCACCTCGTCCGGGGAGCTGCGAGTTGAACGCTCGTCAGCGGCGCGGTGTCCTCTTCCTCCTGGCCGCGGTGGCGCTGGCCGTCGCGGTGTTCGTCGCCGTCAGTCGCTACGTCTCCCAGGTGGAGAGCCAGGTCGGGCCCATGATGACCGTCTACGAAGTCTCCGAGCCGGTCGACGCCTACGTGCCCCTCGGCGCCTCGAACGTCCAGGCCAAGGAGGTCCCTCGTCGCTGGGCCGCGCCCACGTCCGTGACCAGCCTGCGCGAGCTCGAAGGACGCCGGGTCGGGTTCCAGCTGGCCGCGGGGACCGTCGTCACCTCGGACATGCTCATCCCCTCGACCGACCTGAGCCCGACCGAGCGGGAGATCGCGATCAACGTGGACAGCGTCACGGGCGTGGCCGGCCGGGTCCGCCCCGGCGACCGGGTCGACATCGTGGCGGTCTTCGCCGACGTGCCGGGTCTGCCGAAGCAGGCGCGTGTCCTCGTCCGCGACGTGCGGATCGTCTCGATCGGCGGCCAGCAGACCGTGACCGTCGACACCGAGGAGACCATCGGCGCCAGCAAGGACGTCGTCCCCGTCACCTTGGCGCTCGAGCCCGAGGACTCCTTGTCGGTCACGTACGCCGCTGCCTTCGCGCAGGAGGTGCGGCTCGTCGCCCTGCCGGGTGACGTCGGGGCCAACCGCTCGCGGGAGGTCGACGAGTTCGACGCCGAGGACCTCGGTGGGCAGGCCGTCCCAGAGGAGGCACAGTGACCAGAGTGGTGGTCGGAGCAGCCGACCAGAACGTCCTCACCGAGCTCCGAGGCTTCCTGGCGGAGATCGAGGACGCTGAGATCGAGTCCATCCTCGAGTCCAGCCACGAGCTCTCGGCCAGTGTGGCCGGGCTGAAGCCGGACGTCGTGATCCTGCACGACTCCCTCGGCCCGCAGCCGGCTGCCGAGATCGTCCGGGAGATCGCCTTCCGCTCGCCGACGTCCGGCATCGTGGTGATCAACGCGGCGATGGACGCCGAAGGTGCCCTGGCAGCCATGGAGGCCGGCGCCAAGGGCATCGTCCGGTACCCGATGACCTTCGACGACGTGTTGTCGCGCTTCGACGCGGCCCGCCAGTGGTCGATACGGATGGCAGGCTTGATCTCGGGGGCGGTCGCGGACACCGGTCGTGACCTGGGGCGCCGCGGCCGCGTCACCGTCTTCGCTGGTGCCAAGGGTGGCGTGGGCACGACGACGATCGCCACGCACATGGCCATCGACCTGCACCGCAAGGTGGCCGGCACCAAGGTCTGCCTGGTCGACCTCGACCTGCAGGCCGGTGACGTCTCAGGCATCATCGAGGCACGTCAGCGCGTCTCGATCGCCGATGTGGCCAAGGTGGCCGAGGACCTCTCGGCCAACACCATCCTCGATGCGCTCGTGCGCCACGAGTCCGGCATCTCCTTGCTGCTCGCCCCGGTGCTCGTCCACGAGTCCGAGTACGTCACCGCCACCGCCGTGCGGTCCATCCTCGGACTGCTGCGGGAGGAGTTCGACGTGATCCTCGTCGACGGCGGCTCGCACGCCACACCGGCCCAGGCCGCCGCCGTCGAGGTGGCCGACACCGCCGTGGTGGTGGTGACGCCCGACGTGCTCGCCATGCGCTCCTTCCGGCGCACCGTGCAGGCGTGGGAGAGCCTCGGGGTCCGTTCGGAGCAGGAGATCCACGTCGTCGTCAACCGGGTTTCCCGCGAGGACGCTCTGACCTTCGACGCCCTCGGCAAGCTGACCTCCGCCAACCTGGTCTCGACCCGCCTGCCCGCAGCGTTCCGCAGGCTCGAACGTGGCGTGAACACCCGCAACCCCGATGAGGTGCGGGAGGCTCCTTGGTGGTCGGCGCTCGAGCGGATCGGGGCCGAGATCGGGGTGAGCGGGCCGGCGGCGGTCCCGGCGCCCGTGGCCGCGCCGAAGCGGCGCGGGGGCCGACGGGCGAAGGCGGAGACTGGTCAGATCGCCGTCGAGACGGTCGGACTCGTGCCGTTGGTCGCGCTCATCTGCCTCTTGGCCTGGCAGGTCGGCCTGACGGCGCTCGCCTTCGTGTGGAACGGCCACGCGGCCAACGCCGCCACCCGTGCGCAGGCGATCGGAGACGATCCGGGCGAGGCCGCCCGTGACGCCGTCCCCGACTCCATGCGCGACAGCGTCCACGTGACGGTGCTCGGGGACGGCTCGGTGAAGGTGTCGACGAAGGTGCCGGTGATGTGTCCCGGATGCGCAGCCCTGCCGACCGAGATCTCCCAGACCAGTGATGTGGTGGACGAGCCGTGAGCCGGCGTGCTGAGCGCCGGTCGCACGCGGGCAGCGTCGCCCTCGAGGTGGTCGCGCTCGTGCCCCTGCTGGTGCTGGTGGCCCTCCTGGTCCTCCAGCTCGGCGTTGCGGGCTGGTCCGCGTCTCAGGCCCAAGAGGCTGCCCGGGCGGCCGCGCGGGCGCAGAGCCTCGGCAGGGATCCCCTGGCGGCCGCCGAGGGAGCGCTTCCGGGCGCTTTGGACGTCGCCTCGATCTCGACGTCGGGCGACTCGGTGACCCTCCGCGTGAGAGTGCCGCGGGTGTCCCCGCTCCCCACCTTCACCGTGACCCGGGACGTGTCGATGGCCGTGAACCCGTGAGCGGCTACCGCGGCTTCGCCGGGGTCGACCCCAGCAGTGGCCCCAATCCAGGCTCCGGGGAGACCTCGGACGAGATCCTCGTCCGACGCCTGAAGCGTCTGCTCCTCGAGGAGGTCGATCTCCACGAGCTGGGCCGGCTGGAGGAGTCACAGCGGCGGATCCGGCTGGAGCGGGTGCTGAACCACCTGGTCTCCACCG
Organism: Nocardioides ureilyticus; assembly: GCF_051280745.1. Lineage (NCBI taxonomy): Bacteria > Bacillati > Actinomycetota > Actinomycetes > Propionibacteriales > Nocardioidaceae > Nocardioides > Nocardioides ureilyticus. The sequence goes on from NZ_JBNCOG010000012.1 coordinate 64,765, forward strand.
AGGGCATCATCCTCAGCACGCGCGAGCGCACGAGCCTGGTCCGCCGGGTCGTCGACGAGGCGGTCGGGCTCGGCGTCCTCGAGCCGATCCTCGCTGACCCGGCCGTCAGCGAGATCATGATCAACGGTCACGACACGGTGTACGTCGAGCGTTTCGGCGTCCTCGAGCGGATCCCGTCCGGCTTCACGAGCGACGAGCAGCTGCTGCAGACGATCGACCGGATCGTCTCCACGGTCAACCGCCGCGTCGACGAGTCGAGCCCGATGGTCGACGCGCGGTTGCCCCCCGACACCCGGCTCCCGCGCGGCGCGCGGGTCAACGTCGTGCTGCCACCGCTCGCGCTGCGCGGTCCGACCGTGACGATCCGGCTCTTCCCCCGTCGTTACGGGATGGAGGAGCTGATGCACCGCGGCGCCGTCGACGGCCCCACCGCGGCGCTCCTGGCGGCGGCGGTGCGGGCTCGGCTCAACATCGTCGTCTCCGGCGGGACCGCGTCCGGCAAGACGACCATGCTCAACGCCCTGTCGGCCTTCATCCCCGAACGCGAACGCATCGTGACCATCGAGGACGCAGCGGAGCTGGCGCTGGTCCAGGAGCACGTCGTGCAGCTGGAGACCCGGCCGCCCAACGTGGAGGGGCGCGGCGCGATCACGATCCGCGACCTCGTCCGCAACGCGCTGCGCATGCGACCCGACCGCATCGTCGTCGGCGAGTGCCGCGGCGGCGAGGCGCTCGACATGCTGCAGGCGATGAACACCGGCCACGAGGGCTCGTTGACGACGGTGCACGCGAACACCACCGACGACGCGCTGGCCCGGATGGAGACCATGGCGTCGATGTCCGAGGTGGAGGTCCCGTTCCACGCACTGCGCGAGCAGGTCAACTCCTCCATCGACCTGGTGCTGCAGCTGATCCGCACACCGGACGGCACCCGGCGCGTCGTCGAGCTCAGCTACTTGTCCTCGCGCCGACGCGAGGAGTTCGCCCTCAGCAGGCTGGTGCACTGGGACCCGAGGGCCATCGGTGCGTCCGGGTCTCCCGGGTCGTTCGTCCGTCACGCCGTCCACCCCGACCTCGCGGACCGGCTCGAGGACCGGGGGGAGAAGCTCCCCGACGGCTTCGACCGGGCGCACTCCGGACGCGACGTCGACGAGGGTGGGGGAGTGTCGTGGTCCTGACGGTCCTCCTCTGCTCCGTCGGGTCCGCCCTGTGTGCCCTCCTCGGTTTCTCCTACCTGACGTCGGTGGCCGCGGACCGCCGACGGATGGCTGCCGCAGCGGCCGGCTACGAGCGGATCGAGGACCAGCCGCTCGTGGACCGGGCGAACCGCCGCTTCCGGCGCACGCGCCTGGGACAGCTGGTCGAGCGCGAGCTGGTGCTCGCCGGGATCGACGAGCGTCCACTGGTGGTCGTCCTCGTCGCCGCCGCTGTCGGCGCCTCGACCGCCTACATCCTGTGGACCGCTCTCGCACCCGTCTTCGGGGTCCTCGGCCTCAGCGCCGGCGGCTTCGCGCTGCGTGCGTTCATCCGGCGCGCCAAGGCCCGCCGCCTGGAGGCGTTCATCGTGCAGATGCCGGAGCTGGCCAGGGTCCTGGCGAACGCCACCAACGCGGGGCTGTCGATCACCACCGCCCTCGGCATCGCCGGCGAGGAGCTGGCTGCGCCGGCGGGCACCGAGCTGCGCAACGTCGCCAACTCGATCCGCTTCGGCACCGACCTGGTGTCTGCCCTGGACGCGATGGGTGAGCGGCTCCCCTCGCGAGAGGTCGCCGTGCTCCTCTCGACCCTCGTGGTGTGTGCGCGCAGCGGTGGGTCGCTCGTGACCTCGCTGAGGGACATCGCCGACACCCTCGAGGCGCGCAAGGAGACGCGTCGAGAGATCCGCACGACACTCGCCCAAGCACTGGCGACCGGCTACCTCGTCATCGTGCTCGGCCTGGGGATGCTGTTCCTCCTCAACGGGATCCAGCCCGGGTCGGTCGAGGCGATGACGGGCAGCTTCGTCGGCCAGGTCGCCCTGGTGCTCTCAGGTTCGCTGTTCGCCCTGGGGTTCTACCTGATCCGGCGGATGACGAGGCTCGACATATGACGCCCACCGTCCTGCTGCCTGGCCTCGCCGTCGCCACGGCGGTGCTCTTGGCGCTGCGCGGCTACCGCCTGCTCCGCTCCGATCCCACCGACGGGCTGGGCCTCGAGGAGCTCATGGTCCTGCGCCCGGAGCAGAGGCGGGCCGCCAAGGGCGAGGCCCCGCTCGGGCGCCTGGCCACCCGGCTCGCGCCGTCCCTGCGTCGTCGCCTTCCCGCCCCGGTCATGAACTGGTTGCAGACCCAGGTCGACTATGCCGGCCGACCCGACGGGCTCAACGTCGACGGGGTGCTTCGCCTGGTCCTCATCTGGGCGCTGATGCTGACCCCGGTGTTCCTGCTCAGCCTGACTTCCGGCAACCTGCTGGGCCTGGCGCTGGCAGTCGTGGCACCGGTCATGATGCCGCTCGCGCGGCTCTCCAGGCTCCGCCGGGTCAGGACCGAGGCCTTGGACCGCGACCTCCCGGACTTCCTCGACGTCCTCGCGGTGACGGTGACCGCGGGCGTCGGGTTCCGCGCCGCCCTCGTGCGGGTCTCGGAGCGGTTCGGCGGACCGCTGGCAGCCGAGATGCAGCTGGCCCTGAGCCAGGTCCAGCACGGTGCGTCGCTGCGCGGGGCGTTCGAGCAGCTGCGCGAGCGCAGTGACTCCGAGGCCCTCGGCCAGTTCGTGACGGCGTTCATCCAGTCCGACGAGCTTGGGGCTCCGCTCGTGGAGGCGCTCAACCAGATCGCCGTCGACCAGCGTCGGGAGCACGCACAACGGATGCGCCGGCAGGCGGCACAGATCGCGCCCCGCGTGACCCTGGTGACGACGCTCGTCCTCGTCCCGGCCACGCTGATACTGCTCCTCGTCGGGCTGGTCCTCGGCGCCGACGTCGACTTCGGCAGCCTGTTCGGGGGTTTCTCGGGATGACCGCTGAGGCGATCGCCACGGTGGAGGTCCGCACGCTGGTGCGGGTCTCGTTCCTGCTGCGGATGATGACGCTGCTGGCCAGCCTGGCCGGCTACGTCGACCAGACGCTGACGCCGGTGGCAGTCGGCGCGATCTTCTTCCTCACCCTGACCAGCATGGCGGGGATCGCGGTCCCGAGCGTGCCTGCCTTCCTCCAACGCCACCCCATCCTGGTCATGCTCGACGGCCTGGTCATGACCGGCCTGATGATCGCGCTGGGGACCGACAACCCCCTGGTGCTGGTCGCGCTGTCCAGCTGCGTGATCGTCGGTGTCGTGCTGCCGACCCCGGCCGCCGCCCTCTCGACGATGGCGATGGTCAGTGGCTATGTGGCGGCGGGACTGTTCGACGACCGCCTGGCCCGCACGTTCCTGGCCGACTACGGGTTCCCGGTCACGTTCGTGTGCGTGGTCGTCCTCGGGCAGGTCTTTCGCACCCTGGCCGAGCGGAAGCGCCAGTCCGAGCGGGCGTTCACCGACCTCGTGTCGAGCGCGGTCACCGCGCAGGAGCGGACCCGGCTCGCCCGGGAGCTGCACGACTCGACCGCGAAGACGCTGCAGGGCCTGGCCTTGTCGGCACAGTCGCTGCCGCACTGGATCGAACGCGACCCCCGGCGCGCGGCGAGCGAGGCCGTCGCCATCTCGAGCTCTGCCGGCGAGGCCATCATCCGCCTCCGGAGCCTGCTCTCCGCCCTGCGCCAGGACGACCTGGACCAGCCCTTCCACGAGTCCCTGGCCGCCCTGGCCCGCGACTGCACCCACGACTCGCCCGAGATCCGGCTCACCCTCGAGCTCGCGCCCGTCCCCCTCTCGGCGCCCTCGGTACGTTACGAGCTGTTGGCCGCCGCGCGAGAGGCCCTCTGCAACGCCGTCACGCACTCCGGCTCGGACCGCATCACCGTTCGCCTCTTCCTCACCGGTGAGGAAGAGGTCGCCGTGGAGGTGACCGACCAGGGCCGCGGCTTCGCACCCGGGATCCTTCCCGAGCGGGAACGGCAAGGCCACTTCGGCGTGCGCGGGTACTCCGAGCGGCTCCAGCTCATCGGCGGGCACGCTGACGTGGACACCGCGCCCGGCCGGGGGACCCGGGTGCGTCTCGTGGCGCCCCTGATGGGCCTGAGGGAGGGTGCACATGCCTGAGGACCTGACCGTCGACGCGCCGGCGACGGCCGCCGGGCCGACCCGCACGCTGATCGTCGACGACAACCCCGTCGTACGAACCGGGCTGCGCAGCCTGCTGGAGACCTCGGCGGACATCGAGGTCGTGGGGGAGGCCAGCGACGGCATCCTCGCTGAGTCCATGGTGCAGAGCCTGCGGCCCGACGTGGTCCTGCTCGACGTGCGGATGCCTCGTCGCGACGGCGTCCAGACCGCTCGGGCCATCGCGGGCCGGACGACCGTCATCATGCTCACCTTCACCGAGGAGCCGGAGCACGTCCGCGCGGCCCTCGCAGCGGGTGCGAGCGGCTACCTCGTCCACGGCACCTTCGACGCCTCGACCCTGGTGCACACCGTCCGACAGGCAGCGCTCGGAGCCGGCGCCTTCTCGCGTCAGGCCCTGGAGGCGATCCGCGACACCCGGGCGGCCGCGGACTCGGGCGAGGAGCTGCGCAGGCGGCAACGGCGGTTCGAGCTCAGCGACCGACAGGGCGAGCTGATGGAGCTGATCGCGCAGGGACGGACGAACGCGGAGATCGCCCGGGAGCTCTACCTCGCCGAGAAGACGGTCAAGAACCACGTCAACGCCATCTTCGCCAAGCTCGTGGTGAGCAACCGGAGCGAGGCGATCGCGGTCTGGCTCGGCACGCGGTCCGAGGCCTAGGCGCCATGGTCGTGGCTGGGCCCGGAGGGGTCTCGTGGTGGGTCTCGGAATGGGCCTGCGCCTGGGCCCCGGGACCCCCGCTCACCGGCCGCGGCCGGCATAGATTCCTGGTCGTCGGAAGGGAACACCACACCGGCACCGACCACAGGCTTGCGGCCCGCTCCGGGGGCGGGCCGCCGTACCACCCCACAGGAAGAGGTTGATCAGGATGAACAAGGTTCTCGAGGCTCTGCTCGCTTTTCAGGCCTACGTGCTCACCGCTCGCGACGACGAGCGTGGCCAGGGCACCCTGGAGTACGTCGGCATGATCATCGTCGCCGCCGGCATCGTCGTCCTGGTGCTCGAGGCGGCCAACGCCATCGACCTGGGCGCGGTCTTCAGCGAGGCCGTCAACTCCGTCACCGGGGGCTGACCTGAAGCACGACCGCTCCTCGACGCGGGTCCCGGGCACCCCGGGGCCCGCGTCGCCGTGCGTCCGGACCGGCGCAGGAAGGCTCGACATGCTGACCGACCACCTCCGCCGTTCCCGACGCGACGGGTTCGGCCAGATCACGACCGGGCTGGTCATGGTGGTGAGCGTCGCCCTCATCGCCGTCGCGTTCTCAGGCGTGGCCCTGCTCTCCCGCGGCGTGGACGAGAAGTCCCAGGCCCAGAGCGCCGCGGACGCGGCAGCACTGGCCGGAGCCGGTGCACTGCGGGACCTCATCGGTGAGCTGCTGGACCTGGTCACCAGCAAGGGCGGCCTCGGTGGCACGGCCGGTTGCGCCCTGGGTCGTGACCTTGCGAGCACCTACGCCGAGAAGAACGACGCGACCCTCACCGACTACTGCTTCGACCTGGCCAGCGGAGAGGTGCGGGCCTCGGTGCGGATGCAGGAGCCGGTCAGCGACGAGGTCGACGCCGCGGAGGCGAGCGCGGTCGCCTCGACCGGCCTCGACCTCTCCTCCTGCACCTGGCAGGACGAGGAGCCGCCTCCGCCGAGCCCGACACCCACGGCGACACCGAGCGCCACCGCCACGCCCTCCGACGGCCCGACCGCGAGCCCGGAGCCGCCGCCGCCACCGCCGGACCTCGGCACCACGCTCAGCTGCGGGCCGCTGACCGCGGAGTTCGTCATCGACGGCGAGACCGGGCTGTTGTCGCTGGCCGGCTTCGAGCTCGGCGGCCTCACCCCGAGCCTGGTCGAGTAGCGCCGCCCGACGTCGTCCCGAGGGCCCGCCGGACGTCACCCGGATGTCAGCGACGCCGGCGGAGCGCCACCAGCCCGCCCAGCCCGACGCCCAGCATCGTGAGCGAGGCGAGGGCGGCGGCCCCCCGTACGACGAGCCCGGCGGTCCCGAACGTGGAGGGCGCGGAGATCGCCAACGGAGCGATGCCCGCGGCGCCTGAGCAGGCCAGCACCGACCCGGACGGGTACGAGTCGACGCTGAACAGTGGATCGAGGTTCTCACCGTCGAGCGTGATCGCAGGGGTCGACAGGACCCTGAGCTCCGACATCTTCGCGGTGCTCTGCTCGGTGCCGCGCCGGCTCAGCAGCCGGCAGCCCAGGTCCGACGGAGCGACGCCGGCCTCGCCCGAGGCGCCGTAGACGATCACCTGCGAGCCGAAGAGGCCGGGGTCGGGCAGGGGGACCTCGCGCGGATCGGCGGCGACGACGGCCCGACCTCCGTCGGGCGGAGCCGAGTCGATGGTCACCGCGAGGTACGCCGCGACGACCGCGCCGACCAGGCAGGCCACGGCGCCCAGACGGAGGACCAGGACCTGTGCGGGGCTGATCCTCATGCGGCGGCGGAAGCGTCCACGGCGAAGGTGCGTAGGATCCGACTGACCTCGGACGTCTCGAACTCAGCACTCGGCGCGAGCGCGACGACGTTGATGATGAGGTCGTCACCGGCCTGCTGGAAGAGCTGCCAGTACGTCACCTCGACGTCCTCGGTGCCGCTGCCGGGACGCACCTCCTTCCACGTCACCAGGTACGCCGGGCCGAGGTCCTCGTCGGTGGCCGGCAGCTGTGAGCGCTCGACCTCGGCACCCGGCCCGGCCGCCGACTTCGCGGTCTCGAGGGCGAAGGACTGCTCGGCAGCCGACGAGGTCGGATCGACGTCGCGGATGATGGCGACCCGCTGCGGGAGCGACTCGACCTCCGAGGGCTTCTCCAGCACCAGCATCGGCTCACCGTTGGAGCTCTGGGTCCGCTGTTGCTGGAACTCACCGGGCGCGCCGATGGTGAAGCCCGTGCCCTCGATGGTCGAGTAGTCGGCGGGAAGGTCGATCATCGTGACCCCCATCGAGGGACTGTCGGTCGGTTCGTAGACCGCGCCGGCCTCCTCGGACGGGTCGGAAGCGTCACCTCCGCAGGCCGCCAGGCCGAGCGCGAGGGCGGCCACGAGGACCGGCGTGGTCAGGAGCTGACGTGTCACAGGCCGCAAGCCTCCCAGTTCACCCATTGCGTGCCGTCCCAGTATTGCGCCCCGGTGGTGGACATCGAGTCCGTCGAGACGCTGGCGGAGACGCCGAGCTGGATCCCGAGCTTGCCCGCGGCATCGAGGCCGAAGACGGTGTTGCTCTCGGTGTCGTAGTCCTGCTGCGTGACGGTGCCGTTGTCCAGGGCTGCCTGGATGAAGCCTGGGACGGCGAGAGCGCCGACGCTGGAGAGGGCCGGGTTCACCCAGGGGCCGAGGGTCCCCACGCCCTGCGCCAGCAGGAACTGCTGGGCTGCCGAACGGTTGATCGCGTTGTCGGTGTCGAGCGTCGCCTGGTAGATCCGCAGCCTTCCCTCCTGGTTGCCGAGGTCGGCATCGGCGTCGCCCCCGAAGAGCGCGGACGCGACGCCGGAGGAGGAGCCCGCGGCCGTCGCCGTGGTGGACACCCGGACCATGTTGCCCTCGGAGTCGAAGGTGACGGCGGTGACGACCTCGGCGGAGCCCGAGAGGTCCGCGCCCTGGAACTGCGGGTTGCCCTCGGTGTCGACACCGAGGCTCTGCAGCCCGGCCTTTCCGGAGACGGTCGACTTCAGATAGATCGTGACGGACCCGTCGCGGTTGGTGCGGGTGCCGAGCATCTGTGCCGCGCTCACACCGGCGGACGCCCGGTCGAGAAGTCCGGTGGCCTCTGCGCTCGCGTTGAGGGAGACACCGCCCTCGGCGTAGACCTCGTCCGGCTCGGGCAGGTCGTTGCTGATCCCGATCACGTCCGTGGCCCGGTCGGCGAGCCAGCGGATCGGCCCACCGTCGCCGGCCACGGTGTCCTTGACCTGGTCCTGGGTCAAGGCGTCCAGCACGTCGTCGATGTCGTCCTCGTCGGCGTAGTACACGTCGCCGTTGCGGATGCCGACCGAGGCACCAGCCTGCGCGGTGGCGCTGCCGCCGGCGGTCCTGTCGTTCACGGTCACGGTCAGGCCCCCGCCCACGCCGACCTCCGCGCCGGCTGCCTCGCGGTCGGTCACCGAGACGCGGTACTCACCGTTGCTGAGCTTCTGGATCTCGATGCGGCGACCGTCCTCGGCCGTGACGACGACGACGGAGATCTTCTGGTTGCGCTCGACGCCGTCCTGGGTCAGGACGCAGGGATCGGTGGGCTCACGGGACTCTGCGGCGGACGGGGGCGCGCAGCTGCCCTGGCCTGCCGTGACGACCAGGCACATCCAGTACGCGTAGGTCTCACTGATCCTCTTGCCCTGCGGAAGCGCCGCCATCAGCACCCCGAGGATCACCAGGGCGGCGATGATGGTGACGCCGACCGTCTCGAGCGTGGCCGCGCCACGCTCGTCCGGCCGACGTCCGTCTGCAGCCCCCATGGTCCTGCCTTCCCTGCTGGGGCGCCGGTCGGCAGCCCTCGTCCACGACGACGTCCAGCCAATCGGTCCCGTGGAGCCTTCGTCTAGGTCCCCGGGCCCGCGTGCGGGCCCATCCGTCGGAACGCTCGTCGGCGCTGCTGCGCGGCCGCTCAGCTCCACTGGTACGGCACGGCCGCGCGCACGCTCTCGCGGAGGTCGGCAGTGCGCGCGCTCACGGTCACCACGCCGACCCACAGCACCAGATCGATGACGAAGGTCGCGGGTCCCGGGTCGAGCACCAGCTGGCCCAGCAGCGCCCGGCCGGACCAGGCCGCGGGAGAGACGAGATAGGCGAGCGCCCCGGCGGCTGCGGCTCTGACCACCACACCGGGGCCGTCGTACGCTCGCCGCATGACGAGGCGGGTGAGCAGGACCAGGACGACGGCGGTGAGCAGCGTCCTGAGCACCACGGTGGCGGTGGCGCTGCCGGCCGGCAGGGTGAGGACCAGGGCGGCGAGCCACGCGACCAGGGCCCCGAGGGCCAGGGTGAGGGCGAGTCGCCCCATCAGTCGAAGGTCCATCGGCAGCCTCTGTCGTCCTTCCGTCCGTGTGGTGCCTGGGAATGGTCCCACCTCGACGGCCGGCGCAAACCTCAGATGACGCGGCCGCGCCGGGTCCTCGGCCCGGGCGACCGGGTGCTGCTGTGCGATGGTCGGCCCGTCGCGCCGCTCGAGGTCGCCGAGACGACGCGAGCCCGCCGGCGCGGTCTCCTCGGGACCGACGCGGTGGTCGGCGCCCTGTGGATCACGCGGTGTCCCTCGGTGCACATGGTCGGGATGCGCTATCCGATCGACGTCGCCGTGGTCGACCGCCGCGGCCGGGTGCTGACGGTGGCCACGCTTCGTCGGCACGTCGGGATGACCCGTCCCCGCCTCCGTGCCAGCGCGACCATCGAGGCCGCAGCCGGTGCGATGGACGCCTGGCGGGTCCAGCGGGGCTCTGTCCTGGCGATCGGAGAGGTGACGGCGGCCGACGCCGGATGACCGGACGTCACCAGAGCAGGTCGACCACCAGCGCCGCCGCGCCCAGGACCAGGGCCACGAAGGCGACACCCGGCGCCCACCGTCGTCGGGCCCCGAGCAGTGCCACCGTTGCGAGGAGCCCGCCGAGGAAGGCCGGGTAGCCGACCGCCTTGCCCCGGGCGGCGTCCTCGAGCGCTCGAGGCGTGTCCTCGAAGTGCAGGCCGAGGATGAGGGCGTGGAGCACCAGCAGGACGCAGCCCAACAGGCTGGCCGTCGCGATCGCGCGGACCGTGCCGGTGCTCATCGCCGCACTCCCTCCTCGCCTGGCAGGACCGCCAGCGTAGCGACGAGTGCCACCGGCTCAGGGATAGCGCGGGTTCTCCAGCTGCTGCTGGACGAGCTCGGCGATGGCGGCGTGACCGGCGGCGTTCGGGTGGAAGCTGCTGGGGTCGGCGACCGAGAACCCGGGACCCCCGAGGTCGAGGTCGTTGATCCACGGCTCGTCACTGCCGATCCCGTGCCCCTCGAAGGCCGACGTCGGGTCGACGAACTCCACGCCCGCCTCCGCGGCGGCTGCGGCGAGCATCGCGTTGAGATCGGCGCCCATCTGGTTCATCCACCGCTGGTCCTCGGCGAAGAGCAGGTTGTTGAAGCTGTCGGAGGGGTTCTCGACGAAGAGTGGCGGATAGCCGATGATGATGACCCGAGCGTTGGGCGCGCGCTCTTGGATCTCCCGGTAGCGCTGGACGAGGTCGTCGCTAAGCCGCGGGAGATCGTCCCGGATCCGCTGGTCGTGCTTCTCCTGACAGCTGTCGAGGAAGCCGACGCCGCGCTCGCCGTTGACGATGCAGTCCTTCACGACGTCGGCGAACCCGAGGTCGTTTCCGCCCATGGTCATGGTCACGAGCGAGACGCCGTCGTCCAGGCTGTCGTACTGCGGGTCCTCTCCTGAGTTGCTGTGGTTCGGGTGGTCGAGGTCGTTGGCCACCGCCCCAGAGCACGCGACGAAGGAGAACCCCCCGGCGAAGTCGTTGTCGCCCGCGACGACCTGGGAGTAGGCGCTCTCCGAGCGGTGGCAGCGGTTGTGGTCCTCCTCGTGGTCGTTGAAGGGCCAGAGGTCGTCACGGTCGTCGAAGTCCGTGCCGTCCTCGTAGTCCCAGGCGCCCTCACCGGAGGAGTAGCTGTCGCCCAGCGCGACGTACTGGCCGCTGGTCGCCTGCTCCAGCGGCGTCTCACCGACGCCGGGGACGGTGCACCCGTCCCGCTCGACGACGCTGCAGACGGCAGCCGAGAACGCATCGCGCACCGAGCTGCCGACCGGGGTGACCAGGAGGGCCAGGACGAGGAAGGCGGCGAGGATCGTCCCGCCGACGTACTCGACGGTGCCGGCACCGCGCTCGTCGGCTCGGGCGCCGCGGAGTGGGGGAGTCGCCCGCATCTCACGGAGCTTCCGGGAGCGCGGCGACCGCGTTGGCGAGGACCTCGGGGTCGGGCGTTGCCCGGAGTGCGTACGACATGAGCAGGACCGCTGCGTCGCCCCGCGGGACGAGCAGCACGTCCGCGGTGACAGGCAGGTCGCCTTGGGAGGTCTGGCGCCATGCCACGCTCTCGGCCGGGGCCCCGTCGACGGTCAACGGCTCGACGGCGAAGCGGGCCTCCGGGCTGTCCGGCCGGCTGCCGGTCGCCGCGTACTCCGTGCAGTCGGTCAACGCCGCACGCAGGTTCGCGACCACCCCGGAGGCGACATCGGAGCGGTAGACGCGAACATGCTGCTCGAGGAACGGGCCGAGCGGACCCCGGGAGAACCGGATGCTCGTCGCCCGGACAGGGTCCTCCGGCTCGAGGTCGACGCCGCAGACCTCGACCCGGTAGTCGAGGCCCTGTGAGTTGCTGTCGCTCCAGCCTGGTGGGAGGTCGTCTGCAGAGATCAGCAGGTCGGTGCTGCGCAGCGGCGGCTCCTCGGCGACGCCGCGTTCGCCTTCCCCCGTGCCGCAGGAGCTCAGCAGGATCGAGACGCCGAGGAGTGCAGCCAGGGGGCGGGAGAGGAGTCGGGGGACGAGGGAGCCGGTCACGCGACCGACGCTAGGACCGCGCCGCGGTCCTGCCGTGGGTCCGAGGTCCCAGCTGTGCGCCCAACCGGCCGGGCGCTCGATCCGTCAGCGGAGCAGCAGCACCCCGGAGAGCGCGAGCAGCAGCAGGCCGAGACCCGTGAGGGCGGCCACCGCGAGGACCGACGGTGGCGAGGACGTGTTGTCGGACGGCGCCGCCGACGAGACCGGGGACGAGACGGATGGGCCGGCCGACGACGGAGCCCCTGCGCCCAGCGGAAGCGCGGTGGTCGCCGGCAGGACCGCGGTCCCGGAGAGGACCGTCGTGGCAGCCGTTGGCGACCCCGCTACCGCCGGATCCCCGTGTCCGGAGAACTGGTCGAGCACCTCCACCTCGCCCGGGTCCCAGGCCTCGGCCAGGCCCTCGCGGACAGCGCGCAGGTCCTCGAGCAGCGCATCGGCGGTGGGCGGGCGCCGGTCCGGGTCGGGATCGGCAGCCGCCTCCAACAGTGCGCCCAGCGGGGTTCGCGGGACCTCGGCAGCGGAGAACGGCGGCGGGTGCCCGAGCAACATCTCGAGCCCGACCATCGCAGCTGCGTAGAGGTCCTGCCTCGGGTCTGGATCCGCACCGGAGCGCTGCTCGGGAGGCATGTACCCCGGCGTACCCAGGGTGGTCGACGACAACGTCATCCGCGGCTGGTCGACCGGGATGGCGATGCCGAAGTCGGTGAGCCGCACGTGCGGGGGGTTGCTGCCCGTCGGTTCGAGCAGGAGGTTCGCCGGCTTCACGTCTCGGTGCACGATGCGGGCGGCGTGGACGGCCGCCAGGGCAGACAGGGTCTGTTCGAGGACCGTCACGACCCACGTGTCCGACAGCGGCCCCCAGTCACCGACCAGCGTGGCGACGGACCCGCCTCGGACGAGCGGCATGGTGAACAGCACCGAGTCGTCCTCGCCGCACCAGTTGAGGGGCGTGACGACGTGGGGATGGTGGATGCGCGTCGCCTGCTCGCGCATGAACCGCAGCAAGGAGCCGGCATCGCTGTGCCGCAGCACCTTGGCAGCGCGGACCTGCCCGTCCAGCTGGTCCCGGACCACCCACACCGAGCCCATCCCGCCATCGGCGATCGGCGCCAGCATCTCGTAGCGGCGGGCGAAGATCGCGTTCATCGGGCCAGGCTCCGGGCTCGCTCGCCGCACTGGCGGGAGTCCGGCGGCACCATGGCGCGTATCGTACGCACCGGCGGCCTTCCGCGGGGCAGACCGCACGCCGGGGCCGCGCTGGCCGGTCGGTCAGCCGGTCGCCACGACCGTCACCACGCCTCCGATGTAGAGGACGAAGAGCGCGACGCTCTCGAACCCGATGCCGCCCGGCCCGCGTTCCTCGCGGCGGATCAGGCCCATCAGCAGGACCGCGGTCATCAAGGCGCCGAGCGCGGTCCAGAACACCACGCTCTCCGAGACGGCCTGGTAGATCGAGCCGTCCAGGTAGGCCACGTCGGAGAAGGCGGCGAACAGGGTGTCGTACGCGTTGCCACCGATGATGCCGGCCACGGCGAGGGTGAGGGCGCCGTTGCGGACGGCGGCGATCGTCGTCACGAGCTCGGGGAGGGAGGTGGCGGTGGACGTGAAGAGGGTGCCGACGATCGCCTGGCCGAGGCCGGTCTCGGCGGCGATCACGCCGGCACTGCGCTCGAGGAGCCAGCCGGTGACGCCGAGGGCGGCCGCGAGGCCGAGGAAGACGACGACCAGGCGTCGCAGCGACTCGCGCTTGTTCTCCTCCTCGGGCTCGTCGACGCGCGTCTCGCGGGTCGACGCCGGCGCCCACATCGCCTCGGTCTGCGTCCTGCGGACCAGGTGCACGCCGTAGAGGTAGGAACCGAGCAGCAGCGGGGTCACGACGTGGACGTGGGCGATGGTCCACCCCGGCATCGCGAAGGCGACGAGCAGCCAGGACATCTGGGCCATCAGCAGGGCGCCCTGCATCATGTTGCCGATCGAGGCGGCGGCATGCTCGAGGTTGGCCCGGCGGTAGGCGAGGTCGGCGATCGCGAGGAACAGCGTCTGCACCGCGATGCCGCCCACCGCGTTCGACACCGCGAGCTCGGGACGGCCGGACCAGGCGGCGCTGACCGACAGGACGCTGCCGCTCAGGGAGGTGACCGCGCCCATGAGGACCGCGCCGGCGACGGCCTCCCCGATGCCCGTGCGGTCGGCGAGGTGGTCCACGACCCCGGCCAGCCGGGTCCCGGCGACCCCGATGACCGCTGCGCAACCCGCGAAGAGGACCCACGCGACGGTGAGCGGCATGGTCGCGAGCACGAGGTTCCTTCCGGTCGGGCGCGGGTTCGCCGCCTCGGTGCCCCATCCGTCCGCCACCTACGCGGTCGACCATCGGGAACGACGAAGCCCCCTCGCGGCGTACCGGAAGGGGGCTTGGTCGAAGTGGTGTCCGAGGGGGGACTTGAACCCCCACGCCCTAATACGGGCACTAGCACCTCAAGCTAGCGCGTCTGCCAATTCCGCCACCCGGACGAGTGCGGAGAAACCGTACTACAGAGCTGTCGTCCCCACGGAATCGGGCCGTGCCCGCGTCGGTGTCATGCTGGCGCCATGCCGAACGAGGACCGGACGACCGACCCCGCCCGCGAGGTCGTGGAGATCTGCCGCGACCTGATCCGCATCGACACCTCCAACTACGGCGACCAGGAGGGCCCGGGGGAGCGCAAGGCCGCCGAACTCGTGGCCTCGCTGCTCGACGAGGTGGGCATCGAGCCGCGGCTCTACGAGTCCGAGCCCGGGCGCACGTCGGTGGTCGCGCACTGGGGCGGTACGCCGGGGGCCTCGGCCGAGCAGGGCGCGCTGCTGCTGCACGGCCACCTCGACGTGGTGCCTGCCGCGGCTGAGGACTGGCAGGTCCACCCGTTCTCGGGCGAGGTCCAGGACGGCTACGTGTGGGGCCGCGGCGCGGTCGACATGAAGGACTTCGACGCGATGCTGCTCTCGGTCGTCCGCGACCGCCAGCGCTCCGGCCGCGTGCCGTCCCGGCCGATCGTGCTCTGCTTCACGGCGGACGAGGAGGCCGGCGGCCACAAGGGCGCCGAGGTCCTCGTCGAGCAGCACCGTGAGGAGCTCGAGCACTGCACCGAGGCGGTCGGCGAGGTCGGCGGCTTCAGCACGACGGTGCGCGGGCGCCGGGTCTACCTCATCGAGGCGGCCGAGAAGGGCATGGCCTGGATGCGCCTCACCGCCCGCGGTCGCGCCGGGCACGGCTCGATGATCAACCCGGAGAACGCGGTCACCCGGCTGTCGCAGGCCGTGGCCCGGATCGGCGCGCACGAGTGGCCGGTTCGCCTGACGCCGACCATGGAGGTGCTGCTCGCCACCGTCGCGGACATCGCCGGGACCGAGGCGACGCCCGAGAACGCGCGCGCCCTGATCGAGGAGTTCGGCGGAGCAGCCCGGATGCTCGGCGCCGTCATCGGCAACACGACCAACCCGACGATGCTCTCGGCCGGCTACAAGGTCAACGTGATCCCGACCGAGGCCACCGCGCACGTCGACGGCCGGTTCCTGCCCGGCTTCGAGGACGAGTTCTTCGCGACGCTGGCGGAGCTCACGGGCGAGGGCGTTGAGATCGAGCACGTCTCCCACCAGCAGCCGTGGGAGACGCCGTACGAGGGTCGCCTCGTGGACGCGATGACGCGGTCCATCCTCGCGGAGGACGACGAGGCCGTCGTCGCGCCGTACCTCATGAGCGGCGGGACCGACGCCAAGCACTTCCGCAAGCTGGGCATGCGCTCCTACGGGTTCGCGCCGCTCCGGCTGCCGGCCGACCTCGACTTCACCGCGCTCTTCCACGGCGTGGACGAGCGGGTCCCGGTGGACGCGCTGGAGTTCGGGGCCCGCGTCTTCGATCGGTTCCTCGACCAGGTCTGAGCCTGCGAAGACCTGGTCAACGGTGGTCGAGCAGCGGCACGGCCGAGCCTGCGAAGCCGAGACCGAGCGTGTCGAGGCCTGGTGGGACGGCCAGCGACCCGTCGTCAGGCGGTCCGCACCGCCCGGATGATCTTGCGGCGCAGCACGACACGACGGGTGCCGTCCGGCGTGATCCGGACCCGGTCCAGCTCCCACCCGCCGTGCTCGGCGCGCTCGACCAGGAGCTTGGTGACGACGTTGCGGGGGAACTCGCGGGAGAACGTCACCTTGTCGAACTCCCACTCGACCCCACGACCCAGCGGAACGCGATGGACTCGGGACATGGGCCCCATTCTCCGCTACTCCGCCGACACGTCGTCGAGGGCCTCGATGATCTCGGCCGGGAGCGTCAGCTCCTCCACGGTGAGCGCACCGCGCAGCTGCTGAGCGGTCCGCGCACCCACCACCGGAGCCGTCACGCCGGGCTGGTCGCGGACCCACACCAGCGCCACCTCCAGCGGGCTCCACCCCAGGCCGTCGGCGGCCCGGGCGACCGACTCGACGATGCCGGCCGAGCGCTCACCGAGGTAGGCGCCCACGAACGAGGCGAAGTGCGAGGACGCGGCGCGGGAGTCCGACGGCGTGCCGGAGCGGTACTTGCCGGTCAGGACCCCACGGCCCAGCGGCGACCACGGCAGGACGCCGAGACCCAGCGCCTGGCAGGCCGGGATGACCTCCGCCTCGACCGCGCGGTTGAGCAGCGAGTACTCCACCTGCGTGGAGGCGAGGGGCGTGCGGCCGGGAACGGCGCGCTGCCAGGTCGCGGCCTGCGCCGTCTGCCAGCCGGAGTAGTTCGAGACGCCGACGTACGACGCACGCCCCGACGTGACCGCGAGGTCGAGGGCGCTCAGCGTCTCCTCCAGTGGCGTCTCGTCGGACCAGATGTGCACCTGCCAGAGGTCGACGTGGTCGACGCCGAGCCGCCGCAGCGACGCGTCGAGGGTCGAGAGCAGGTGTCCGCGGGAGGTGTTGTACTCCCGGCCGCCCCGGCGGGCGCTGATGCCCGCCTTGGTCGCCAGGACCACCTCGTCGCGCGCCACCACGTCGCCGATGAGCGTGCCGATGAGCTCCTCGGACGCACCGTTGCCGTAGCCGGCCGCGGTGTCGACCAGCGTCCCGCCCGCCTCGGCGAAGGCGATCAGCTGGTCGCGCGCCTCGTGCTCGTCGGTGTCGCGACCCCACGTCATCGTGCCCAGCCCCAGACGCGAGACCTTCAAGCCGGTGGCACCCAGAGACCTGTGCTGCATGGCGACAACGTAGTGGCCGACGCCCCGCGGGCGGTCCCCGGCTCGCGGGCGCCGGTCCGTAGGATCACCGCCCGTGTGGGATCTCCTCAAGGCCGTCGTCCTCGGCACCATCCAGGGCCTGACCGAGTTCCTGCCGATCTCCAGCAGCGCGCACCTGCGGATCTTCCCCGAGCTCTTCGGGTGGGGGGACCCCGGCGCGGCGTTCACGGCCGTCGTCCAGATCGGGACCGAGCTGGCCGTCCTCATCTACTTCCGCCACGACATCTGGCGCATCGCCACCACGTGGCTGAAGTCGCTGGTCCGGCCGGAGTACCGCGGCCACCTGGACGCGCGGATGGGCTGGTTCATCATCATCGGCTCGCTGCCGATCGTGATCCTCGGCATCGCGCTGAAGGACGTCATCGAGTCGGACTTCCGGAGCCTGTGGATCATCGGCACGACCCTGGTCGTCCTCGGCATCGTGCTCGGCGTGGCCGACCGGTTCGGGTCGACGCACAAGTCGATCAAGCAGCTCTCCCTGCGCGACGCGGTGCTCATGGGGCTGGCCCAGGCCTGCGCCCTGGTGCCGGGCGTGTCGCGCTCGGGGGCGACCATCTCGATGGGGCGTGCGCTCGGCTACGAGCGCGAGGCCGCCACCCGCTACGCGTTCCTCCTGGCCATCCCCGCCGTCGTCGGCGCCGGGCTCTTCGAGCTCAAGGAGATCCCGGGTGGGGACAACACCTACGGGTGGGCGCCCACGCTGACCGCCACCGTCGTCTCCTTCATCGTGGGGTACGCCGCCATCGCGTGGCTGCTGCGGTACATCTCCACCCACTCCTACCGGCCGTTCGTGCTCTACCGGGTCGTTCTCGGCTCCGCCGTGCTGATCCTGCTCAGCACGGGCGCCTTGACGCCCTGACGCCGGGCGGGGGGCGGTCGTCGGACGTGCACAACCGCGACCTGAGACGGCGTTTCCGCAGGTCGTTCTCTCCGGACGAGGCGTTCTGTACGTTCGACGACGACCGGTGCCCGGCGATCACGCCGGTTCGGGGCTCCTCGTCGGATCCTCGGGCTACAGCCAACCGGAGCGCTTGAAGAAGATCCACAGGGCGCCGGACGAGCCGAACATCAGCGCGAGCGCGAACGGGTAGCCGAGCAGCCAGCCGAGCTCGGGCATGTGCTCGAAGTTCATGCCGTAGACGCCCGCGATGAGGGTCGGCACGACGACCAGCGCCGCGCCGGCGGAGATCTTGCGCATGTCGTCGTTCTGCTGCACCGAGATCCGCGCGAGGTGGGCGTCGAAGGCGGACGACAGCAGCGACTCGAGGTTGTCCACGACCTCCGCGACCTGGCCGAGGTGGTCGTGGACGTCGCGGAAGAACGGCGCCGACTCGGGGACGATCCCGTCGATCTCGCCGTCGGCCAACTTCCGCATGGGGTCGCGCAGCGGCTGGACGGCACGCCGCACCTCGGCCAGCTCCCGCTTGAGCGTGTAGATCCGCACGGAGTCGTTGGTGCGGTCCGGGGAGAACACCGACTCCTCCACCTCGTCGACGTCCTTCTGGAGCTGGCCCATCACCTCGCGGTAGGCGTCCACGACGGTGTCGCAGACGGCGTACACGACGGCGGAGGGGCCGTGGTCGAGGACCGTCCGCTTCGCCTCCAGCGACCGGCGGGCCGCGGTCAGCTCCGAGCCCGCCCCGTGACGCACCGTGACGACGAAGTCCGCGCCGACGAACATGCTGATCTCGCCCGTCTCGACGGCGTCCTCCTCGTCGACGTACCAGAGCGGCTTGAGCACCAGGAACAGGCTCTCGGCGTACCGCTCGAGCTTGGGCCGCTGGTGTGCCTTGACGGCGTCCTCCACCGCGAGCGGGTGGAGGCCGAACGCGTCGGCCACGTTCGCCAGCTCCTCGGCCGTCGGGTCGTGGAGGCCCAACCAGACGAAGTCGCCGGGCTGCTGCACCCCGCACCGCAGCTCGGCGAACTCGTCGGGTCCGCAGTCGACCGGCACCCGGCTGCCGGCGCGGTACAACGCGCTGTCGACGATCACACGAGCACGGTAGCCGCAGGGGACCCGACCACGGTGGGACTAGGGTCCCAGGCCATGGCCACCGTCATCCTGGTCCGGCACGGGCGCACCACCGCCAACGCCAGCGGCATGCTGGCCGGGCGCATGCCGGGGGTGAAGCTCGACGAGGTCGGGCAGCAGCAGGCGAGCTTCGCGGGCGAGCGGATGAAGGACCTGCCCGTGCACGCGATCGTCAGCAGCCCGCTCGAGCGGTGCCGCCAGACCGCGAAGGCGATCATGCAGGCCCAGCGGCCTCCGCTCACGCTGGTCACCGACAAGGGCATCACCGAGTGCGACTACGGCGAGTGGCAGGGCCGCCAGCTGCGCGACCTGGCCAAGGAGAAGCTGTGGGCGACGGTGCAGTCGCAGCCCTCCGCCGCCGAGTTCCCCGGCGGTGAGTCGCTGGCGGCGATGCAGGCGCGGGCGGTGGCGACCGTGCGCCGGCACGACGCGCTCGTCGAGTCGGCCCACGGCGCCGGCGGCGTGTGGGTGGCGGTGAGCCACGGCGACATCATCAAGTCCGTGCTCGCCGACGCCCTCGGGATGCACCTCGACCTCTTCCAGCGCCTCAACGTCGACCCCGCCTCGATCTCGGTGGTCCGCTACACCGGGTCGCGCCCCTACGTGCTGGCGACCAACACGCACGCCGGTGACCTCTCCTGGCTGGCGGCGAAGCCGACCCGCAAGGGGCGGGGGTCCTCCCGACCGGCGGACGCCGCGGTCGGCGGGGGAGCCGGTCCTTCGGCGGCCCCCTAGGGTGAGGTCATGGCACCACTCGTCCACGGGTTCGACCCGCCGGAGCGCTTCGTCGCCGGCACCGTGGGACCCCCGGGTTCCCGCACCTTCTTCCTCCAGGCACGCAGCGGCTCGCGGCTGGTGAGCGTCGCGCTCGAGAAGCAACAGGTCGCGGCCCTGGCCGAGCGCGTGGACGAGCTGCTCGACGAGGTGATGCGGACGACGGGCAACGAGACGGTCGTCCCGGCCGTCGCCCCGCTGGACCTCGAGGACACCGACCCCCTCGAGCAGCCCATCGAGGAGGAGTTCCGCGCCGGCACGATGACGCTGTCGTGGGACCCGGACGACGAGCGGGTCGTCATCGAGGTGTTCCCGTTCACCGAGGCCGCCGTGGTCGCCCCCGACCAGGTCGACCAGGACTTCGAGGAGCCGGACCCCGAGGAGGTCTTCCTCGTCCGGGTCCCCGCCGGCGTCGCGCGGGCCTTCGTCAAGCGGGCCGCGCACGTCCTCGAGGCGGGCCGGCCCAGCTGCCCGTTCTGCGGCGGCCCGATCGACCCCGACGGCCACCTGTGCGTGCGTGCCAACGGCTTCCGGCGGCGCGACCCCTGAGCCGGCCCACGCACGCCGGGAGCTCGCATGAACGAGGTTGACCTGGAGGGCGCGGACCTGCTCCTCCACGGGAGGATCATGCCCGCGAGCAACGCGACCTTCGTCGGCACCGTGGGCGAGGTGAAGGTCGTCTACAAGCCGGTCGCGGGGGAGCGGCCGCTGTGGGACTTCCCCGACGGCGACCTCGCGTCGCGGGAGGTCGCGGCGTATGCCGTCTCCGAGGCCACCGGTTGGAACGTGGTGCCGCGGACCTGGCTCCGCGACGGGCCGCACGGCCCGGGAATGGTCCAGTGCTGGCAGGAGCCGGAGCCGGACCAGGCGGCGGTCGAGATCGTCCCGCACGGCGAGGTGCCCGACGGCTTCCGGCACGTCTTCGACGGTGTCGACGCGCGGGACCTGCCGGTGAGCCTGGTGCACGAGGACTCCGTGGCGCTGCGCCGGATGGCGGTCTTCGACGTCGTCGTCAACAACGCCGACCGCAAGGGCGGGCACGTCCTCGAGATGGCCGACGGCCACCGCTACGGCGTCGACCACGGGATCACCTTCCACCACGAGCACAAGCTCCGCACCGTGCTGTGGGGCTGGCTGGGGGAGCCGCTGCGCGCGGAGGAGGTCGAGGTGCTGCACCGCCTGGTCACGGCGGTCGGCGGGGATCTGGGCGAGCGGCTGGCGCCCCTGCTCACCGACCTCGAGATCGACGCCTTCGAGCGCCGGTGCCGTCGGCTGCTGGACCGCGGGGTGATGCCCGCGCCGTCGGGCGAGATGCCGGCCATCCCGTGGCCGCCGTTCTGAGCGCGGGTCGTTAGGCTGCCCGGCATGCGTGCCTGGCCGTCCCCGGAGATCCCCACCCTGCCCGTGACGGGCCCCCCGGTGCGGGTCCACGACACCCCGAGCGGGTCCCTGCTGGACGTCACGCCCGACGGGCCGGCCCGCCTGTACGTCTGCGGGATCACGCCGTACGACGCCACCCACCTCGGCCACGCCGCGACGTACGTCGGCTTCGACCTGCTGAACCGCGCCTGGCGCAACGCCGGCCACGACGTGACCTACGTGCAGAACGTGACCGACGTCGACGACCCGCTCCTGGAGCGTGCCACCAAGGTCGGCACCGACTGGACCGAGCTGGCCGAGCGGGAGACCGAGCTGTTCCGCCAGGACATGGCCGCGCTGCGCGTGCTGGCGCCCGACCACTACGTCGGCGCCGTCGAGTCGATCCCGCTCGTCATCGAGCTCATCGAGCGGCTGCAGTCCGCCGGAGCGGTCTACCGCGTCGAGGACGACTGGTACATGTCGGTGACCGCCGACCCGGCGTTCGGCGAGGAGTCCGGCTACGACCGAGAGCGGATGCTGGCGCTCTACCCCGAGCGGGGCGGCGACCCTGACCGGCCGGGGAAGAAGGACCCGCTCGACTGCATCGTGTGGCGCGGCGAGCGCGAGGGCGAGCCGTCGTGGCCCAGCCCGTTCGGACCGGGGCGACCCGGCTGGCACGTGGAGTGCACGGCCATCGCGCTCGAGCACCTCGGCGGGGCCTTCGACGTGCAGGGCGGCGGCAGCGACCTGGTCTTCCCCCACCACGAGATGTGCGCCGGCCACGCCCAGGTGGTGGCGCCGGGCACGCCCTTCGCGCGCACCTACGTGCACGCCGGGATGGTCGGGTACGACGGCGAGAAGATGTCGAAGTCGCGGGGCAACCTCGTCTTCGTCTCGGCCCTGCGCAACAGCGACGTCGACCCCGCGGCCATCCGGCTGGCCCTGATGCGCCACCACTACCGCGCGGACTGGGAGTGGACCGACGGCGAGCTCTGGGACGCCGTCGACGCCCTCGCCGACTGGCGGCGCGCTCTCTCGCTGGGCGCGGGCGCCCCGGCGGGACCGGTCGTCGCCGAGGTCCTCACGGCGCTCGCGGACGACCTCGACGCCCCGCGCGCGGTCGCTGCGGTCGACGGCTGGGTCCGGGCGACGCTCGGCACCGACGGGCTCGCCGACACCACCGACCCCGACGCCGCGGTGACGATGCTCGCCCTGCTCGACGCCGCGCTGGGCCTCGCGGTCTGATCCTGCCGGCCGCCGGGTAGTCGGCCCCAGGTCGGCCGGCTCGGCTCAGCCGACGCCGCCCTCGTCGCCCCGGCGCTTGAGGTAGCGCTCGAACTCGCGGGCGATCGCCTCACCGGACGCCTCGGGGAGGTCGGTGGTGTCGCGGGTCTCCTCGAGCGCGCGGACGTAGTCGGCCACGTCCTCGTCCTCCTCGGCGAGCTCGTCCACGCCGCGCTCCCACGCCCGCGCGTCCTCCGGGAGGTCGCCGAGCGGGATCGAGACCTCGAGCAGGTCCTCGAGCTGGCCGATCAGCGCGAGCGAGGCCTTCGGGCACGGCGGCTGCGCGACGTAGTGGGGCACGGCGGCCCAGTAGGACACCGCGGGGATGTCCAGGCGGACGCAGGCGTCCTGGAAGACACCGACGATGCCGGTCGGGCCCTCGTAGGTCGACTGCTCGAGCTTGAGCCGGTCGACGAGCTCGGGCTCCGTCGCGGTGCCGGTCACCGGGATCGGCCGGGTGTGCGGCGTGTCGGCGAGCAGCGCACCGAGCGTGACGACCAGCTCGCCCCCGAGCTCGTCGCAGGTGGCCAGCAGCTCCGCGCAGAACTGCCGCCACCGCATGTTCGGCTCGATGCCCCGCACCAGGATCACGTCGCGGGCCAGGTCGGGCGGCGAGGCGACGGCGATCTGGGTGGTCGGCCAGGTGATCCGCCGGTGGCCCAGCTCGTCGGTGCCGACGACCGGCCGGTTGACCTGGAAGTCGTAGAACTCCTCCGGGTCGATCGCGGCGACGATGCGCGCGCCCCAGACCTTGATCAGGTGGTCGACGACCGAGGAGGCGGCGTCCGCAGCGTCGTTCCAACCCTCGAAGGCAGCGATGACGATGGGGTCCACCAGCTCGGGCGTGTCCTCGATCTCGATCACCTCCCCAGCGTAGTCAGCGGTCGCGATTTCGCCGGGCCCGACGCCCGGTGTCACGATTCGGGCACCCTGTCCAGCACTCGGACGCCGTTCCTACGCTGGCGGGGCCGACCCGGCCCACCACTCGGAAGGAGCTGGCGTGCCCGACGACTCCGCGACGCCGTCCCACCGCCCCGACGCCACCGAGGCACTGACCGCGATGCTGCGCGAGCGGATCATGGTCATTGACGGCGCGATGGGCACGGCGATCCAGCGGGACCGTCCGGACGAGGCCGGCTACCGCGGGGAGCGGTTCGCCGACTGGCCCAGCGACGTGGTCGGCAACAACGACCTGCTCACCCTGACCCAGCCGCGACTGATCGAGGGCATCCACCGCGAGTACCTCGACGCCGGCGCCGACATCATCGAGACGAACACCTTCAACGCCAACGCGGTCTCGCTCGCGGACTACGGCATGGAGGAGCTGGCCTACGAGCTGAACGTCGCCGCGGCACGCCTGGCCCGCGAGGCGTGCGACGCGGTGGCCACTCCCGACCGCCCCCGGTACGTCGGGGGAGCGCTGGGCCCGACGACCCGCACCGCCTCGATCTCGCCGGACGTCAACGACCCGGCCGCCCGCAACGTCAGCTACGACCAGCTCGTCGCGGCGTACCTCACCGCGGCCCGTGGCCTGGTCGACGGCGGCGCGGACCTGCTGGTCATCGAGACGATCTTCGACACGCTCAACGCCAAGGCCGCGATCTTCGCGGTCGAGACGCTCTTCGAGGAGCAGGGCCGCCGCTGGCCGCTCGTCATCTCGGGCACGATCACCGACGCCTCGGGCCGGACGCTGTCGGGGCAGACCACCGAGGCGTTCTGGAACTCGGTGCGCCACGCCCGCCCGCTGGCGGTGGGCCTCAACTGCGCCCTCGGGGCCAAGGAGATGCGCCCCTACATCGCCGAGCTGAGCCGGGTCGCGGACACCTTCGTCAGCTGCTACCCCAACGCGGGGCTTCCCAACGCCTTCGGGGAGTACGACGAGGCCGCGGAGGAGACCGCCGCCGTCGTCCAGGAGTTCGCCGACGCCGGCTTCGTCAACCTCGTCGGAGGCTGCTGCGGCACCACGCCCGCGCACATCGGCGCCATCGCCGGCGCGGTCGCCGACCGCTCGCCCCGGGTGCCGCCCACCGTGGCGCCGGCGATGCGGCTCTCCGGCCTGGAGCCGTTCACCCTCGACGAGGACTCGCTCTTCGTCAACGTCGGCGAGCGCACCAACATCACGGGGTCGGCCCGCTTCCGCAACCTGATCAAGGACGGCGACTACGACACCGCCCTGTCGGTCGCCGCGCAGCAGGTGGAGAACGGCGCGCAGATCATCGACGTCAACATGGACGAGGGCATGATCGACGGCGTCGCGGCGATGGACCGCTTCCTCAAGCTGATCGCGAGCGAGCCGGACATCAGCCGGGTCCCCGTGATGGTCGACTCCTCGAAGTTCGAGGTGATCGAGGCCGGCCTGAAGAACATCCAGGGCAAGCCGGTCGTCAACTCGATCTCCATGAAGGAGGGCGAGGACCCCTTCCGCGCCCAGGCCCGCCTGTGCCGCAAGTACGGCGCCGCCGCGGTCGTCATGGCCTTCGACGAGGACGGCCAGGCCGACAACCTCGAGCGACGCAAGGCGATCTGCGAGCGCGCGTACCGGATCCTGGTCGACGAGGTCGGCTTCCCGGCCGAGGACATCATCTTCGACCCGAACGTCTTCGCCGTCGCGACCGGCATCGAGGAGCACGCGTCGTACGGGCGCGACTTCATCGAGGCGACCCGGTGGATCAAGGAGAACCTGCCGGGGGCGAAGGTCTCCGGGGGCATCTCCAACGTCAGCTTCTCCTTCCGGGGCAACAACCCGGTGCGCGAGGCGATCCACGCGGTCTTCCTCTTCCATGCGATCGAGGCAGGCCTCGACATGGGCATCGTCAACGCCGGCGCCCTGGTCGTCTACGACCAGGTGGAGCCCGAGCTGCGCGAGCGCATCGAGGACGTCGTGCTCGACCGCCGGCCCGACGCCGCCGAGCGGCTGCTGGAGATCGCGGAGTCGTTCAACAAGAAGGGCGAGGCGGCCGAGGCGGCTGCCGAGGAGTGGCGCTCGCTGCCGGTCGGCGAGCGGATCACGCACGCCCTCGTCAAGGGCATCGATGCCCACGTGGAGGCCGACACCGAGGAGCTGCGCCAGGAGATCGCCGCCCGCGGCGGGCGCCCCATCGAGGTCATCGAGGGTCCGCTGATGGACGGCATGGACGTCGTCGGAGACCTCTTCGGCTCCGGGAAGATGTTCCTTCCGCAGGTGGTGAAGTCGGCCCGGGTGATGAAGAAGGCCGTCGCCTACCTCATCCCCTTCATCGAGCAGGAGAAGATCGACAACCCGGCCCTGGCGACCGCCAAGGACACCAACGGCACCATCGTCATGGCGACCGTGAAGGGCGACGTCCACGACATCGGCAAGAACATCGTCGGCGTGGTGCTGCAGTGCAACAACTTCGAGGTGATCGACCTCGGGGTGATGGTGCCGCCGCAGAAGATCCTCGACACCGCCCAGGAGGTGGGCGCCGACGCGATCGGCCTCTCCGGCCTGATCACGCCGTCGCTCGACGAGATGGTCACCATGGCCACCGAGATGCAGCGCCTGGGTCTGGAGATCCCGCTGCTGATCGGGGGTGCGACCACGTCTCGGGCCCACACCGCGGTCAAGGTGGACCCCCGGTACGACGGCCCGGTCGTGTGGGTCAAGGACGCCAGCCGGTCGGTGCCGACCGTCGCGGCTCTCCTCCACGCGGACCGGCGCACCAAGCTGCTCGCCGACGTGAAGGCCGACTACGACGCCCTGCGCGCACGGCACTCGAACAAGTCCGACCGCCCGCAGCTGACCTACGAGCAGGCGCGCGCCAACGCCACCCCGATCGACTGGGACGGGTACGTCCCTCCGGCGCCGAAGCAGCCCGGCGTCCACGTGCTCGACGACTACGACATCGCCGAGCTGCGCGAGTACATCGACTGGCAGCCGTTCTTCAACGCCTGGGAGATGAAGGGCCGCTTCCCCGACATCCTGAACAACCCGGCGTCGGGGGAGACCGCCCGCAAGCTGTACGACGACGCGCAGGCGATGCTGGACACCGTCGTGGCGGAGAAGTGGCTGACCGCCCGGGCCGTCTACGGCTTCTTCCCGGCCGTCGCCGACGGCGACGACACGGTGCTGTACGCCGACCCCGAGCGGTCCCAGGTCGCGGCGACGCTGCACCACCTGCGCCAGCAGGGGCAGCACCGGCACGGCATCCCGAACCGCTCCCTGGCCGACTTCGTCGCGCCCCGCGAGACCGGCCTGACCGACCACGTCGGCGCCTTCGCCGTGACCGCCGGGATCGGCCTGCCCGAGCGGATCGCGGCGTTCAAGGCGGACCTCGACGACTACAACGCCATCCTGCTGGAGTCGTTGGCCGACCGCCTCGCGGAGGCCTTCGCCGAACGGCTGCACGAGCGTGTCCGCACCGAGTTCTGGGGCCACGCGCCGACCGAGTCGCTGACCAACGAGGACCTGATCGCCGAGAAGTACACCGGCATCCGGCCCGCGCCCGGGTACCCGGCCTGCCCGGACCACACCGAGAAGCGGACGCTGTGGCGGCTGCTCGACGTCGAGGCCAGCACCGGGATCGAGCTCACCGAGTCGATGGCCATGTGGCCGGGTGCCTCGGTGTCCGGCTGGTACTTCAGCCACCCGCAGTCGCAGTACTTCGTCGTCGGCCGGCTCGGCCGCGACCAGGTCGCGTCGTACGCCGAGCGGAAGGGCTGGACCCTCGCGGAGGCCGAGCGCTGGCTCTCCCCGAACCTCGGCTACGACCCGGAGGACTGAGGTGGCGGACCTCCCCGCCGCCGTCCTGTGGGACATGGACGGCACGCTCGTCGACACCGAGCCGTACTGGATCGACACGGAGTTCGAGCTCGCCGAGCGGTACGACGGGACGTGGTCGCGCGAGCACGCCCTCGCCCTGGTCGGCAACGACCTGATGGTCTCGGCGCGCTACATCCGCGCGCACATGGGCATCGACCTGGCCGCCGAGGAGATCGTGGAGGCGCTCCTCGACGGCGTCGTCTCGCGGGTGGAGCGGTCGGTCCCGTGGTGCGCTGGCGCCCGGGAACAGCTGGTCGCGCTCGCCGAGGCCGGTGTGCCGTGCGCCCTGGTGACGATGTCGTGGCGCCGCTTCGTCGAGCCGATCCTGGCGGAGCTGCCCGCGGGCACCTTCGCCGCCGTGGTGACCGGCGACCAGGTCACCCGTGGCAAGCCGCACCCCGAGCCGTACCTCAACGCGGCCGCCCTGCTGGGCGTCGAACCAGCGGACTGCCTCGCCGTGGAGGACTCGGCCACCGGTGCCACATCGGCGGCCGCCGCCGGGTGCCGGGTGCTGGTGGTGCCGAACCACGTCGAGGTGCCGCCCGGCCCGCGGCGTGCGTTCGCCGCCTCGCTCGTCGGCCTCGACCTCGCCGCGAGCTGGCACGCCGCCCTCGCCGCCACGGACGAGGAGCCCGGACGGGCCACCAGGTGACTACGCCTGCGGCCGGGAGGTCCTAGTACCACCGGACGATAGCGGGCTGCCCCCGAGGGGCGGCAGGATCGTGATCGCTCGGGAGCCTCGGATCTCCCCGGTACCACCAGGAGAGGTTCCTCATGTTCGTCCGACGTAGTCCCGTCATCGTGCTCGGCCTGGTGTTGAGCGCAGCGGCCCTCGTCCCCGCCCCCGCGGTGGCGAGTGATGGCGGGACTACGAAGGGCGGGACCTCCTCCTCGGACCTGACGCCGGTCCGCAACGCCGACCCGGCTCCCAAGCGGATCGACGACCCCGTCATGGAGTTCAGCTCCTGCGAGGGTTCCAGCAAGGTCAAGGTCCGGGCGACGCTCATGTCGAACGGCGAGATCGAGACCGTCGGCGTCGTCTTCAGCGACGACGACGACCTGTGGGACTGGAAGTTCAAGCACAACGGCGACTTCTCCTTCATGGGTGACGTCAAGGCCAAGGACAAGGACCGCTCGTTCCGGATCGTCCGGTCCATGGCTGACCTGGCCGGACCCGACGACGTGCTCTTCCGCGCGCAGAACACCCGGACCGGCGAGGTCTGCAAGGTCGAGACCACGGTCTGACCCGCCATCGGCGGCCACTCCTTATCCTGAGGGGGCACCGGCGTCCCGGTGCTGCTCAGAGAAGGAAGTCGTGTGCCAGCCCTGCGGAGCCCGGTCGTCCAGTTCCTGCTGCTGTCGGTCGTGACGATGGTCGCGATCATCGGGGGCACGAACGTCATCGCCGAGCGGGTCGCCCAGCAGGAGGCGATCGCCGAGGCACGGAACACCACTGAGGTCCTTGCCAACTCGGTCGCGCGTGCCGAGATCAACGAGCTCGACGAGCGTCTCCTCGAGGGGCGTGCGGGCGCGATCGACCGGTTCTACGGCTTCGCCGACCGAGCACTCCTGGTCGACAGCCCTCGAGCCGTCCGGGTCAACCTGTGGCTCTCGGACGGGACGCTGCTCTTCACCAACCGCTCTGGCTTGATGAAGTCGACGTTCGACCTCGGGAGCGACCGGCTCCGCGTGCTGCGTGAGGGGGGCACCGGCTACGAGCAGGTGGGCCGTCACGAGCCGGAGAACGCCGAGGAGGACCGGGGTCTCGACCTGGTGCGTGTCTACACCCCTATCAAGGTGCGCGGCGAGACCCTCCTCTTCGAGGTCTACTACTCGCTCGACCGCATCAAGGAGCGCCGCGAGGAGATCCTGCAACCGTTCCGCTGGCTCACGATCGGCTCGTTGGCCGGGCTCCTCCTGGTCGTGACACCGATCCTGTGGCTGCTGACCCGGCGCCTCACCGGCGCGGCCGAGGACCGTGAGCGGCTGTTGACCGCGGCCGTCGACGCCTCCGACGCCGAACGCCGACGGATCGCCCGGGACCTCCACGACGGGGTCGTCCAGGACATCGCGGGCACGACCTTCTCCATCACGGCGCTCTCCCGGGACGGCGCCATCCCCACCAGCGCCCGGCGGATGCTGGACGGAGCCGGTGACTCCCTGCGCGACAGCCTGCGCGCCCTGCGGTCGCTGCTCGCGGAGATCCACCCGCCGGACCTCCACGCCGCCGGCCTCGAGTCGGCCCTCGAGGACCTGATCGCGCCCGCGGCAACCGCCGGCATCGCGGCCTCGGTCAGTGTCGAGGGGATCGGCGACGCCTCCGACGCCGCGGTGGCACTGGTGTGGCGGGTGGCTCAGGAGGCGGTGCGCAACGCACTGCGGCACTCGGGCGCGTCGACCCTGACGGTCGCCGTGCGCGGCGGGAACGGCCACGTGGAGCTCGAGGTGGTCGACGACGGTGTGGGGTTCGACCCCACGGTCAGCGACCCCGACCGCTACGGTCTGAAGGGCCTGCGGAGCCTGGTCAAGGACATCGGCGGAGAGATCGACGTGGTGTCAGCGCCCGGCGAGGGGACGACCGTGCGGATGGAGGTGGCGAAGGGTGAGCGGTGAGCGGATCCGCGTCGTGCTCGTCGACGACCACGCCGTGATCCGCGCGGGCCTCGCCCAGCTGCTGGCCGGCACCGACGACATCGAGGTCGTCGGCGAGGCGGACAACGGCGCGACGGCGCTCGAGGTGGTCCGTGCCACCGCACCCGACGTGGTGCTGATGGACCTCCAGATGCCGGGCGTGGACGGCGTGACGGCGACCCGGAACATCCGCGCGGCCGGTCTCTCCGCCGACGTGCTGGTGCTGACGTCGTACTCCGACAGCGAGCGGATCGTCGGCGCGCTCGACGCCGGTGCGGTCGGCTACCTCCTCAAGGACGCGGAGCCGGACGACGTGCTGCACGGCATCCGAGCGGTCAGCCGCGGTGAGTCGCCGATCCATCCCCGCGCGGCCCGCGCCCTGCTCGGCGCTCGATCCGGTCCCGCCCCGGTCCAGCTCACCAGCCGGGAGTCCGAGGTGCTCGCGCTCGTCCGGGAGGGACTGGCCAACAAGCAGATCGCGCGCCGGCTCGGAATCAGCGAGCGCACGGTGAAGGCCCACCTCACCTCCGCCTTCGCCCGGATCGGTGTCACCGACCGCACCCAGGCGGCGTTGTGGGCGGAGCGCAACGGGATCTGACCGGCATCGTTGCCGTATCGCAACCTCCGAGACGCTGGCGGACACCGGACCCCGGGAGTACGTTCACGCGTCATCAGGGCCCCGGATCTTCAGAAGGTGGGTCCGCTCGAGAGAGGTGACGGACGTGGTGCTGGGTGCGGGCAAGACGAACAGGAAGACCGATCGGCCCCAGCGCCGCGCAGCCGGCAGGGGGGCGGCGACCGGACTCGCCGTCGGTCTCGTCGCCGCGACGCTCGCCGCGTGTGGCGGGGACGACGGCGGCGGGGGCGCGGGCGGCGGCGAAGCCGCCGGAGAGCCATGGATCCTCGGCACCACCGACAAGGTGACCTCGCTGGACCCGGCTGGCGCCTACGACCTGGGTTCCTGGACGCTGATGTACAACACGTACCAGACACTGCTCACCATCCCGGCCGGCGAGAACGAGCCGGCCGGTGACGCCGCGGAGTCGTGCGAGTACACCGACCCGCAGACCTACCAGTGCACCTTGCGCGAGGGCCTCACTTTCGCCAACGGCAACGAGCTGACCTCCAGCGACGTGAAGTTCAGCCTCGAGCGCAACATCAACATCGCTGACCCCAACGGCGCTTCGGGGCTGCTGGCGAGCCTCACCGACGAGAACGGCGAGCTGGCATCGAACGCCATCGAAACCCCCAGCGACACCGAGATCATCTTCAACCTCTCCAAGCCGGACACGACGTTCCAGTTCGTGCTCACCACGAACGCCGCCGCGATCGTCGACGAGGACAGCTACCCCGCCGACTCCCTGATCGAGCCGGCACAGGCCGTGGGCTCGGGACCCTTCATGATCGAGCAGTACGAGGACGGGCAGCAGGCCGTGCTCACCGCGAGCCCCGAGTACGAGGGCATCAAGGAGCCGCAGTCCGAGCAGGTCTTCGTCCAGTACTTCCAGCAGCCGGCTCAGCTCAAGCAGGCTGTCGAGAACGGCGACGTGGACGTCGCGTGGCGCTCGCTGAGCCCGACCGACATCAACGACCTCCGGGGCACCGACTCCGTCGAGGTGGTCGAGGGCGAGGGCTCGGAGATCCGCTACTGGGTCTGGCAGCTGGGCACCGAGACGGGCGAGCAGGCGGCGGTGCGTCGCGCAGCGGCGGCCATCATCGACCGGGAAGCGATCGCCGAGAACGCATACGCCGGCACGGTCGATCCGCTCTACTCCCTCGTACCGCCCGGCTTCCCGGGCCACATCGAGGCATTCGCGGATGAGTACGAGGGTGCCAGCGCAGAGGAGGCGCGGCAGATCCTCGACGAGGCGGGCGTGGACGTGCCGGTCCAGCTGACGCTCGGCTACACCCCGTCCCACTACGGGCCGAACGCCGTCGACGAGGCGACCGAGCTCGGCCGGCAGCTGGAGGACAGCGGTCTCTTCGAGGTCGAGACCAAGAGTGCGGAGTGGACGCAGTACCAGGACCTCTACAAGGAGGGGGCCTACGACCTCTTCCAGCTCGGCTGGTTCCCCGACTTCCTCGACGCTGACAACTACCTCGCGCCGTTCCTGGTCGACGGTGGCTTCTACGCCAACAACTACTCCAACCCTGCCGTCAACGAGCTGGTCGCAACGGAGCAGGCCGCCTCGGACCCGGTCGAGCGTGAAGAGGCCTTCCAGGAGCTGCAGCGCATCGTCGCTGAGGAAGTCCCGCTGATCCCGAGCTGGGTCGGTCAGAACCTCGCGGTCACCGCACCGGGCATGAGCGGGGTCGAGGAGACCCTCGACCCGTCGTTCATCTTCCGGTTCTGGACGGTCGCCAAGGAAGGCTGAGGACGGTCGGTGGGGCGACGGGCGCGTCGCTCCACCGGCCGGCCGGCCGCCGCCCTGCTCGCTGACCGTCGACCCACCCAGGAAGGACACGATGGCGTCCGCCAGCGGCTCTCTCGCCCGCTACGTCGTGCAGCGCCTGCTGCTGATCATCCCCATGGTCTTCCTCCTGACGACCATCGTCTTCCTGCTGCTGCGGGTGGCTCCCGGTGATCCGGTGTCGGCGACGGTCGGAGGCCGGCTGAGCGAGGACGCCCTGAACTCGCGGCGTGCCGCACTCGGGCTCGACCGCCCGCTGCTGGTGCAGTACCTCGAGTACCTCAAGGACGTCGCGACCCTGAACTTCGGCCAGACCATCACCGACAACCGCGCCATCATCGACATCGTCCAGGAGAACGGCGGCGCGACGCTGACGCTCTCGGTGGCGGCGTTCCTCGTGGCGCTGATCATCGGACTGCCGTTGGGCCTTCTCGCCGGCCGGGTGCGCGACACCTTCCCGGATCTGGTCATCCGGATCTTCGGCGTGGTCACCTACGCCGCACCGGTCTTCTACTGGGGGCTGCTGTTCCAGCTGTTCTTCGCCGGGAGGTTGGGCTGGTTCCCGGCGAGCGGAGCCGCCTCGCCCCGGACGATCTTCGAGGTCGAGGAGGTCACCCACATCCTGCTCGTCGACGCGCTCATCTCGGGGAACATGGAGGCAGTGCTCGACGTGCTCGAGCACCTCGTGCTCCCCGCGATGACGCTGGGTCTGCTGCTCAGCGGAATCTTCATCAGGCTGGTGCGGGTCAACGTGATCCAGAGCCTGCAGGGCGACTACGTGGAGGCGGCACGGGCCAGGGGCATCCCGGAGCGCCGGGTGATGCGAACCCACGCCTTCAGGAACGCCCTGGTGCCGGTGGTCACCGTGATCGGACTGCAGGTCGCGCTGCTGCTCTCCGGTGCGATCCTCACCGAGGCGACCTTCAACTGGCCAGGCCTCGGCAACGAGCTGGTGCAGTACATCAACAACCGGGACTACGCCGCGGTGCAGGGCATCATCACGCTCTTCGCCGTGGTGGTCGTCGTGGTCAGCATCCTCATCGACATCGTCAACGCCCTCATCGACCCGAGAGTGCGGTACTGATGGCCACCACCCGCGGCGCCATGGTGCGCATGCTCAAGACCACGACCTCGCCGTTCCGGCAGACCACCGGCCTGGCCCGGTGGATCCTGCTGACCGGCGCCGTCCTGCTCGGCCTCTTCGTCGTCATGGCGCTGTTCGCGCCGTGGATCGCGCCGTACGACTTCGGCCAGGTGCGGGCCGACGGGGAGCGCTTCCCCCGGTCGGCACCGCCGGGCGGCAGCTTCTGGTTCGGGACGACGACGAACGGGTCCTACGACGTCTTCTCACGGGTCGTCTGGGGGGCCCGCACGGCCCTCGAGGTCGTCATCATCGCCGTCACGCTCTCGCTCGCCCTCGGTGCGCCGCTCGGGCTGGTCTCCGGCTACGTCGGCGGTGTCCTGGACCGCGTGCTGGTGCTGCTGATGGATGCCCTCTACGCCTTCCCCTCGCTGCTGCTCGCGATCGTCTTCTCGTTCCTGCTGAGCGACCTCTTCGGCGGCGGTGTGACCGCCGCGGGAGTCGCGTTGACCGTCATCTACGTGCCGCAGTACTTCCGCGTGGTGCGCAACACGACCGTCAGCGCCCGGGAGGCAACCTACGTGGAGGCCGCCCGCGCCATCGGTGTGCCGAAGCGCACGATCATGTCGCGCTACCTCTTCGGCAACGTCATCCAGAGCGTGCCCGTCATCGCCACCCTCAACGCAGCCGACGCCATCGGGACTCTCGCCGCCCTGGGCTTCCTAGGCCTCGGCATCCAGCCGAACGAGGCCGCCGAGTGGGGCTACGACCTGCAGCGGGCGCTGCCGGACGCTGGGGCCGACATCTGGTGGACCGGCGTGTTCCCCGGTGCCGCCATCGTCCTGCTTGTCACCGGCCTCACGCTGGTCGGCGAGGGCCTGAACGAGACCGTCAACCCGACCCTGCGAAAGCGGCGGATCCGGCCGTTCACCCTGCCGGAGCGCGGAGCGGTCACGATGGAGACCGGGAAGGGACAGGTGGACCTGTGAGCGCGGAGGCCCACCGCCCGGACCTGCTCGCCGGAGGACGGCCCGTATCCGACGACCCAGTCCTCGAGGCCCGCGGGCTGCGGATCTGGTACGGCGCGGAGCGGGGTCCAGTGCGCGCCGTGGACGGTGTGGACTTCACCGTCCGCCGCGGGGAGACCCTCGGACTGGTGGGGGAGTCCGGCTGCGGCAAGTCGTCCCTGGGCCGGGCCCTGATGGGCCTGCTGCCGCCGGGCGCCCAGATCGACGGTGACCTGCGCTTCAAGGGCCAAGACCTCCTCTCTCTCTCGCCGCGCGAGCGGTTCGCCCTGCGCGGCGAGGAGCTGGGGATGATCTTCCAGGAGCCGCTCACCCGGCTGAACCCGCTGATGCGGATCTCGGAGCACTTCGCCGAGACACTGCGCGCCCACCATCCCGAGCTCGAGAAGGAGGAGGTCGAGCGACGCTCCCGCGAGGTGCTCCGGGTGATGGGCATCCCACCGACCCGTTTCCGGTCGTACCCGCACGAGTTCTCCGGCGGCATGCGCCAGCGCCTGATGATCGCACTCGCCCTCGTCCTGCGGCCGGCCTTCGTGGTGGCCGACGAGCCCACGACGGCGCTCGACGTCCTGGTCGAGGCGCAGATCATCCGGGTCCTCGCCGATCTCCGCCGCGAGTACGACACGGCGCTGCTCCTCATCACCCACAACCTCGGCATCGTGGCCGAGGCGTGCGACCGGGTCGCCGTCATGTACGCCGGGGAGATCGTCGAGATCGGCGATGCCCGGGCGGTCTTCACCGACCCGCAGCACCCGTACACCCGGGAGCTGCTGCGTTCCACGATCTCCCTTCGAACCACGGGCCTGGATTTCATCCCGGGTGCGCCGCCGGACCTGGTCGCGCCGCCACCCGCGTGCCGCTTCCACCCCCGGTGCCCCGACGCGATGCGCATCTGCGCCGACCAGCACCCCGTGCAGCGGGAGATGCCGACCGGCACCCGCACCCAGTGCTGGGCGGCCGACCAGCGGAACGGCCTGGTCGAGCTGGACCCGGCGGAAGCCACGCCCCTGGAACGTGAGGAGGTGTCCCTTGCCGACGAGGCCTGAGACGACAGCGACCGGCACGAGCGTCGACAACGTCCTCGACGTCGAGGACCTGCGCGTGCACTTCGACCTCAGCGGTGGCGCCCTGTCCCGTCTCCTCGGACGCCGTCCGAAGGTGGTCAAGGCGGTCGACGGCGTCGACCTCCACCTGCGCCGCGGTGAGGTCCTCGGGTTGGTCGGCGAGTCGGGGAGCGGCAAGACCACGCTGGGCCGCGCGCTCCTCGGGCTCGTCCCGGCCACCAGCGGACGGATCACCCACCACGGCCGCGGCGAGGGCTCCGGGCGGAAGGACACCGTCGTCACGGACCTCTCGGAGGGGCGACTGCGGTCGCTGCGCACCCAGGTGCAGATGGTCTTCCAGGACCCGAACGCCGCGCTGAACCCCTCGATGGACATCCAGACGGCCGTCGGCCACCCGCTCAAGGTGCACGGCCTCGCATCTGGTGACGAGCTACGGCGCCGCGTGGTCGATGCACTCGAGCGGGTCGGCCTGAGCCCCGTCGACCGGTTCCTCGAGGCGATGCCGAGCGACCTCTCCGGCGGCCAGAAGCAGCGGGCCGTGATCGCCCGGGCCATCATCCTCGACCCCGAGCTCGTGGTCGCCGACGAGCCAATCTCGATGCTCGACATGAGTGTCCGCGCCAAGATCCTGCAGCTGATGCTCGACCTCAAGCAGGAGCTCGACCTGACCTACGTCTACATCACCCACGACCTGGCGAGCGCCAAGTTCTTCTGCGACCGGATCGCCATCATGTACCTCGGCCGGATCGTGGAGATCGGACCGACCGAGGAAGTCTTCGCCGATCCCAAGCACCCCTACACCCGCGCGTTGCTCCGCGCGATCCCGGAGCCGGACCCGGACCGGTCGCTGCCTCGCGACCTGCCGCGTGGGGAGATCCCAGATGCGGCCAGCCCCCCGCTCGGCTGCGCGTTCCACCCCCGCTGCCCCGATGCGACCCCCGTCTGCGGATGGGAGGCCCGCGACCTCCGGGCGCTCCTCGAGGCGCACTGGGTGCGCTCACCCCCCGAGGAGTTCGAACGGGAGCAGGCCCTGGTCGGTGATCTCGACGTGCTCGACGCACCGGCCAAGACGGTGCGGCTCGCACCGGGGTCCGGGCGGCCGGCCGGAGAGGTCCGCGACCTCATCGAGCGGGTGCGTGCGGAGGACGAGGAGGACCCGTTCTGGCGCGGGGTCGCGCGGGTGGAGGAGGTGGCTGGCGGCGTCGAGGTGGAGTTCCACGACGGTGTCGACCCGCTCCTGCGGCGGACTGGAGGCGTGGACGTGGCTTGCGTGCTGCACCCCGAGCCGGTCACCACGGACCCCTGTCGGCCGGACGTCGAACGCGCCTGAACCGTCCTCGCTCCTCGGTGGTCGAGCTCGTCGAGGCCACGGCGCTCCTCGGTGGTCGAGCCTGTCGAGACCACGGCTCCTTGGTGGTCGAGCTTGTCGAGGCCACGGCGGCCTCCCCGTGACCGCCAGCTCGTTCGACCGACGCCGATAGCGTGGTGTCCCATTTCCGGGTCGCGGGGCTACCGTTCCAGCGTGATGAGCCTGCTCGACGCCGTGGCTGTCGTGGTGCTGCCTGCGCTGCGCTCGGTCTTCGACGACGACGAGGTCTCATCGGCCGAGCTGGCCTACTCAGACGACGGCGGCGGCCCGCTCACGCTGGCACTGACCGCTCGAGGTGAGACGTTCCACGACCTGGTCGTCCAGGAGGACGTCCCTCATACGACGGCGGAGGAGTGGCGCGAGCGCTTGCGCTCGAACCTGGTCGACTTCGTCGCGGAAAGCCGTTTCGGTTGGGGCGAGAACAGGGACGCCCGCTGAGCGCGACGCACCGCCATGCCGGTCACGGACCGAGGCAGTCCTGCCGGGAGGCGCGGACGTGGGCGGCCACCAGCATTCCTGGGCCGGAATGCACGGTGGGCTCCCGCACGCCCTGGTGACGCGGCCTGATCGCCAGGATGGCGGAATGCGCTCGCGGTCACCGACAGGATCAGGGCTCGACGGTGGGCAACGGCGGGGGAGTGCCGCCGAACTCCGGGCACAGCGAGCGGTGGTGGCACCAGTCGCACAACCGGCTCACCCGGGGACGCCAGTCACCGCTCTCCTCGGCGGCACGGATGGCGCGCCACACCGCCTCCACCTTCCGCTCCGTGGCGAGCAGGTCCGCCTCGTCGGGGGTGTAGCGCAGGATCTCGCCACTGCCGAGGTAGACCAGCTGGAGGACGGCGGGCACCACGCCCCGAGCACGCCAGAGCACGAGGGCGTAGAACTTCATCTGGAACAGCGCCCGGCCCTCGAACCCGGGCCCCGGCGCACGGCCGGTCTTGTAGTCCACCACCCGCACGGCGCCGTCCGGCGCGACGTCGAGCCGGTCGATGAAGCCCCGCAGCAGGAGCCGCGAATCCAGCAGGCTCTCGACGTACTCCTCCCGGGCTGCCGGCTCCAGCCGGCGCGGGTCCTCGAGCGTGAAGTACCGGTCGAGCGCCTCCGCGCACGACGAGAGCCATCCCGCCACCTCGGGCCCCTCGTCGCCGAAGAGCTCGCCGAAACCGGGATCGGCGTCGCGCAGCCGGGCCCAGGCGGGCTCGAGCATCTGGCGTGCCTGGGCCGGGGTGCGCTCCCCGGCGGGCAGGTCGAAGAGGTCCTCGAGCACCTTGTGCACGACCGTGCCACGCACCTGGTCCCGCGAGGACGGCTCGGGCAGCCGGTCGATGCTGCGGAAGCGGTAGAGCAGGGGGCAGGTCAGGAAGTCGCCGGCGCGACTGGGCGACAGCGCGCCGAGCACCTCGACGCCGTCGACCGGTGTCGACACCCGGTCGGCGGGGGAGAGGACCTGCTGGGCTTCCATGGGAGTGACCCTAGGTCAGCCCACCGACAACCGCCGGCATCCGCTGGCGTGCCGCTGGCGTGCCGCTGGCAGCCGGCGGCACGCGTGTGCCGCCGGCTCGCGTCGCGGGACCCCAGTAGCCTGATGCTGTGGCGGACCCCCAACCTCCCGGCGACGGCCCGGCTCCTCGACGTACTGCTGACCGCCCCCCGGGCACCTTCAAGGTGGGGACCGTGGCCGGCGCCGACGTCCTGGTCTCGTCGTCCTGGTTCCTGGTCGCGGCCCTCATCGCCGTGGTCGTCGCGCCGCGCGTGGAGGCCGTCGAGCCCGGCCTGGGCGGGCTGAAGTACGTCGCGGGGTTCGCCTTCGCGGTCGTGCTCTACCTCTCGGTCCTCCTGCACGAGGCCTCCCACGCGGTGATGGCCAACCGGTATGGCTTCCCGGTCAGCTCGATCACGCTGCACTTCCTCGGGGGGATGACCACCGTGGAGACGGAGGCCGTCCGTCCGCGGCAGGAGTTCCTCATCGCCGTCGTGGGACCGCTGACGTCGATCGCCGTCGGCGCCGCCGCCCTCGGGTTGTGGTTCGTCATGCCCGAGGGGCTGCTGCTGCTCGCCGTCGAGGGACTCGCCGTCGCCAACCTCCTCGTGGGTGTCCTCAACCTGGTCCCGGGCCTCCCGCTCGACGGCGGCCGGGTGCTCAAGGCTGCGGTGTGGGGTGCCACGGGCAGCGCCCACCGCGGCACGATCGTCGCGGGGTGGGGCGGCCGCGTGACCGCCGGGCTGGTGCTCCTGTGGCCGCTGGCGATGGAGGCGTGGGGCCTGCAGCCCGACCTGCTCGACCTCGTCCTGGCGCTGGTCGTCGCCCTCTTCCTCTGGTCCGGCTCGACCGCGGCGATCACCTCCGCCCGCATCCGGCAGCGGCTGCCCCGCCTCGTGGCGCGCGAGCTCGCCCGCCGTACCCTCGCCGTCCCGGCCGACCTGCCGCTCGCCGAGGCGGTGCGCCGGGCCCGCGACGCGGAGGCGGGCGGCATCGTGACCGTGACCACCGGCGGCGAGCCCGTCGGCCTGGTGAGCGAGGCGGCCCTGGCGGCCACGCCGGAGGACCGCCGGCCCTGGGTGGCGACGTCGACCGTCGCGCGCACCCTGGAGTCGGGCATGCGGCTCCCGGCGGACCTCGCGGGGGAGGACCTGGTGCGTGCGATCGGCCGCCACCCCTCGGGCGAGTACCTGCTGGTCGAGCCCGACGGCTCGGTGTACGGCGTGCTGTCGACCGTCGACGTCGATCGCGCGTTCCGGGAGTCGCCCCACTAGGGTCTCGCGCATGTCCGACGCCCTTCCCGACGTGCCCCGCGACGCCTGGTCCGGCGTCCACCGAGGTCCCCTCCGCGAGGGGGAGTGGGTGCGCCTGACCGACCAGAAGGGGCGCCGCCACAACTTCGAGCTGGTCGCCGGCAAGCGCTTCTTCTCCAACCGCGGGCACCTCGAGCACGACGACCTGATCGGCCGCGAGGAGGGCTTCACCGTCGCCTCGTCGGCCGGCGGGGAGTACCTCGTGTTCCGGCCGCTGCTCTCGGAGTTCGTCGTGTCGATGCCCCGCGGCGCGGCCGTCGTCTACCCCAAGGACGCCGCCCAGATCGTCGCGATGGCCGACATCTTCCCCGGCGCGCACGTCGTCGAGGCCGGCGTCGGCTCCGGGGCGCTGACCTGCTCGCTCCTGCGCGCCGTGGGGCCGTACGGCCGGGTCACGTCCTACGAGCGTCGCGAGGAGTTCGCCGACGTCGCCCGTCGCAACGTGCACCAGTTCTTCGGCGTCCCCGACGGGGAGACGCACCCCGCGTGGCGCCTGGAGCTGGGCGACCTCGCCGAGGCCCTCCTCGCCTCCGGCGACCGGTGCGACCGGATCATCCTCGACATGCTGGCCCCGTGGGAGTGCCTCGACGCCGCGGCCGGAGCCCTGCTCCCCGGCGGCATCGTCTGCGCGTACGTCGCCACCACCACCCAGCTCTCCCGGTTCATGGAGACCGTGCGGGTGCACGGCGGGTTCACCGAGCCCCAGGCGTGGGAGTCGCTCGTCCGCGACTGGCACGTCGAGGGCCTCGCGGTCCGGCCCGGTCACAAGATGATCGGCCACACCGCCTTCCTCGTCACCGCGCGGCGGATGGCGCCGGGGCAGCGGCCACCGCTGAAGAAGCGGCGTCCGGCCCCCGGCGCCTACGGTCCGGACTACGCCGGACCCCGCCCGCCCGGCGTACCGGTCGAGGACCCGGCGGAGGACTGAGCCGGCACGCGGCGACCGCGTCCGAATCGTGACCTCCCCAGCGGGTTGTCGCCTTCCGTTGTCGGATACCACGGGTAGGGTCGCTGAACACCAGGAGGTGTGCCGATGACATCTGAAGGTCCCCGCTCGGGCAGCCGCAGCCCCGAGGAGCTCGCCAGCCATGTCCGATTCCTCGAGGCCGAGGTGGCCGACCTCCGTCGCCGCCTCAGCGACTCGCCCTCCCACAACCGTGGCCTCGAGCTGCGGCTGGCCGACGCCCAGCGCTCGCTCGCCGCGGTCACCTCGCAGAACGAGCGCCTCGCCGGCACCTTGCGCGAGGCCCGCGACCAGATCATGAAGCTCAAGGAGGAGGTCGACCGGCTGGCACAGCCGCCGGCCGGGTTCGGCACCTTCCTCACCCGCAACGACGACGACACCGTCGACGTCTTCACCGGCGGGCGGAAGCTCCGGGTCACCGTCAGCCCCAACGTCGAGCTCGACGGCCTGCGCCGCGGCCAGGAGGTCATGCTCAACGAGGCGCTCAACGTCGTCGCCGCGCTCGACTACGAGCAGGTCGGCGAGGTGGTGATGTTCAAGGAGGTGCTCGCCGACGGCGACCGGGCCCTGGTCATCGCCAACGCCGACGAGGAGCGCGTCGTGCGGCTCGCCGAGCCGCTGCGCGGGGAGACCATCCGGGCCGGCGACAGCCTGCTGCTGGACTCCCGGGCCGGCTACGTCTACGAGAAGGTCCCGAAGTCGGAGGTCGAGGAGCTCGTCCTCGAGGAGGTCCCCGACATCGCCTACGAGTCGATCGGCGGCCTGCGCGGCCAGATCGAGCAGATCCAGGACGCGGTCGAGCTCCCCTACCTCTACCCCGAGCTCTTCAAGGAGCACGAGCTCAAGCCGCCGAAGGGCGTGCTGCTCTACGGTCCCCCCGGCTGCGGCAAGACGTTGATCGCGAAGGCCGTGGCGAACTCGCTCGCCAAGAAGGTCGCCGCCCGGACCGGCCAGGAGGGGAAGTCCTACTTCCTCAACATCAAGGGCCCCGAGCTGCTCAACAAGTACGTCGGCGAGACCGAGCGGCACATCCGGCTGGTCTTCCAGCGGGCGCGCGAGAAGGCCAGCACCGGCACTCCGGTGATCGTCTTCTTCGACGAGATGGACTCCCTGTTCCGCACCCGCGGCTCCGGGGTCTCCTCCGACGTCGAGAACACCATCGTGCCGCAGCTGCTCAGCGAGATCGACGGCGTCGAGCTGCTCGAGAACGTCCTGGTGATCGGTGCGTCGAACCGCGAGGACATGATCGACCCCGCCATCCTGCGACCCGGCCGGCTGGACGTGAAGATCAAGATCGAGCGGCCCGACGCCGAGTCGGCGCGCGACATCTTCTCCAAGTACCTCACCCCCAGCCTGCCGCTGCACGCCGAGGACCTCGCCGAGTTCGGCGGGGACCGTGACGCCACGGTCGCCGCGATGATCCGGGCGACGGTCGAGCGGATGTACGCCGAGACCGAGGAGAACCGGTTCCTCGAGGTCACCTACGCCAACGGCGACAAGGAGGTCCTGTACTTCAAGGACTTCAACTCCGGCGCGATGATCCAGAACATCGTCGACCGGGCGAAGAAGATGGCGATCAAGGACCTGCTCGAGCAGGAGCAGCGCGGTCTGCGGGTCGCCCACCTGCTCCAGGCGTGCGTCGACGAGTTCAAGGAGAACGAGGACCTCCCGAACACCACGAACCCCGACGACTGGGCGCGCATCTCCGGCAAGAAGGGCGAGCGGATCGTCTTCATCCGCACCCTCGTCACCGGCAAGCAGGGCACCGAGCCCGGCCGGTCGATCGACACGGTCGCCAACACCGGCCAGTACCTGTAGTCAGCACCGAGGAGGAGCGCTCGATGAAGTACGTCGTCATGATCGTCCTGGTCATCGCCGTCCTCGCCGTCGCGGCGATGGCGATGCGCAAGCGTCCCTGACCCCCCACCACCCCCGTCGGTCGCCCGCGGACTCAGTCCGCGGACGCGGCGGCGCGCCCGACGAAGCCGTGCAGCCAGGGCCGCGCCGCGGCAGGTCCCGGCAGGTCGGAGACCCGCAGCTCCGCCAGCTCCAGCCCCGCGGCCTCGACCAGCCGCGGGACGTCACGGCTGAGGTGGCAGCCTCCGGCCACCCGCTTATGCACCGGGTCCAGCCGCCGCTGCCACCGTGCCACGGTGGGATCGTCCGCGAGCCCGTGCTCGAGGAAGTGCACCGACCCGCCAGGGCGCAGCACCCGCCGCACCTCGGCGAGCGCCTGGGCCGGGTCGGGGATCGTGCACAGGGTGAACGTCGAGAGCACCGCGTCGTACGACGCGTCGCCGACCGGCAGGCGCTGGCCGTCCAGCCCGATCCGCTTCACGGGCACGGTCGCCCGCGCCCGGCGCCCGGCGGACATCTCCCAGGCGAGGTCGGAGGGCTCGACGACGTGCAGCGCGGTCACCCTGGCCGGCAGCAGGGCCAGGTTGCGACCACTGCCCGCGCCCAGCTCCAGCACCCGCCCGGCGAGGCCCTGGCAGGCCCCCCGGCGCAGCGCGGTCAC
>NZ_JBNCOG010000013.1:0-101582 GCF_051280745.1 Nocardioides ureilyticus
CGTCGACGTCGACGCCCACCTCGTCGGCTCGTCGCCCGAGCGCGGCGAGCGCGTCCGGGCTCGGATCCACCACGGAGACCCGGTGGCCGAGCTCGGCGACCCGGACGGCGAAGCCGCCGGTCCCCCCTCCGATGTCCAGCACGTCGAGGGAGGCGCCCTCGAGCACCGGACGCAACGCCGCCCAGACGACCGCCGTACGGGCGGCCCCGCGGCGCTCGCTGGTGCGTTCGTGCGGGCGGTCCGTGGCTGCCATGGGGCCACCCTAGGGTGCGCCACCCGCCTTCGGCGCCCGCACCCGACGCGGAACCCGCCCGGCGCGCGAGCTCAGCCCGCCCGGCGCACGACGTGCAGCCGAGCAGGGGCGTGCGGGACCAGACCCAGCGCCTGCTCGACCACGGCCAGGAACCGGTCCGCGTCGCGCACCAGGTCGTCGGCCTCGCGCTCGCTCACCGCCCGCCGCGACCCGGCCTCGGCCGCCGCCCGCTTGGCCGCCCCGGCCGCGAAGAAGGTCGCCCACTCGGCGAGCTCCGGCGCCACCTCGGTCAGGAGCACCCAGGCGTTCTTCTGCGGCCGTCGACGGGTCGGGGTGGGCCGGGCACGGGCGGCGAGCAGCGCGGCCGCGGCACGGAGCGCCGCCACGTGGGCGTGGGCGTACCGCTCGGGGACGTCGCTGGCGGCCATCGCCTCGCTCAGCGACTCCGCGGACCGGGCGAGGTAGGCATGGGTCGTCGCCGGCAGGGCGTACGGGCTGGGCTGCTGGAATCCGGACTGCTCCATGAGGACCACCTGACTGTCGGGTCTCGAACACGTGTTCGAACACCTCGAAGGTACACCGGCCCACCGACAGTCCGTCAAGGACGCCGGGCGAGGTAGCGGCGTGCGCCGGGTCAGACGGAGGTGGGCACCCGGCCCTCGCGCCGGCGGATGTAGCCGGTGGTGTCCGGGTGCCAGAGCAGGACGAGCACCGCGGCGTCCAGCGCGAGCGAGAGGACGGCGACGACGACGAACGGCGCCGGCGGGTCGGTGCGCAGCCCGGCCAGCGTCGCGACGGCCACCAGTGCCACCACCATCGCCATGGAGTGCCGCGCCCAGTTCGCGCCCGCGCGCAGGAAGGGGATCAGCACCCAGACCAGCCCGGCGAAGACGAGGAAGAGCACCACGGCCACGGGGAGGTAGGCCGGCTCCTTGATGTCGGCGTCGGCCGAGCGGCCACCGGTCCACCCGTCGAGCACCGAGTCGGGCAGCACCGCGGCGAGCAGGATGGCCACGGCGGCGAGGGCGACCAGTCCGACGAGGAGCTGCACCGCTCGCCGGACGGTCGTGGGGCGCTGGCTCATGGGCTCTCCTGGGCAGTGCAGTGGGGTGCGGGTCCGTTCCTCCCGGTGTGCCCTAAGGTCGCGGCATGACGACCGAGCACCCGTCGATCACCCGGTTCCGCGAGGAGCACGCACGGTTGGGAGGCACGGGGGAAGTGGTCATTCTGCCCGACGCGGCGCACACAGCGGCACTGGCGGCCGACGC
This sequence comes from Nocardioides ureilyticus, assembly GCF_051280745.1. Lineage (NCBI taxonomy): Bacteria > Bacillati > Actinomycetota > Actinomycetes > Propionibacteriales > Nocardioidaceae > Nocardioides > Nocardioides ureilyticus. The sequence continues at coordinate 1,522 of NZ_JBNCOG010000013.1, forward strand.
CCTCGGGTGCGAGGTCGGCGCCATCGCCAACAGCCTTCTCTTCGACGGCGACGGGGCGCCGGTCCTGGTGCTGACCTCCGGGGCCCACCGGGTGGACACCGAGAAGGTGGCCGCGACCGTCGGCGTACGGCGACTGCGCCGTGCCACGCCCGAGCTCGTGCGCGAGGCAACCGGTCAGGTCATCGGCGGGGTCTCCCCCGTCGGCCATCCCGCGCCCGTCCCGACGTACCTGGACCGGTGGCTGGCCCGGCACCCGGTGCTCTGGGCGGCCGCCGGGCACCCGGCCGCGGTCTTCCGGACCAGCTACGACGAGCTGCTCACCCTCACCGGCGCGACCGAGATCGACGTGGAGTGACCCGACACGGGCAGCGACCACGGCGGTCGAGACCTGGCTGTACCCGCCCGCGCCACGCGCTGAGCCACCTCGCCTAGGCTTCGAACCGTGGCGACGGTCGTGGTGGTGGGCGGCGGCTTCGCCGGCCTCGCCGCAGCCGCGCGGCTGGCGAAGCTCGGGCACGCGGTGACCCTGGTCGAGCGCGCGGCCGCTCCCGGGGGCGCCCTGACCACGGTGACCGCCGGTGACTTCGCCTGGGACGCCGGCCCGACGTGGACGACGCTGCCGGCGGTCGTCCGCGACCTGTTCCGCAAGAGCGGCCGCCCGTTGGAGCGCGAGCTGGACCTGGTGCCGCTCGACCTGCTCCGCGAGCACCGGTTCGCCGACGGGACACGGGTGGCGGTGCCCGGCGGCTCCCGCGCCGCCCAGGTCGCGGCGTTCGAGGAGCTCGGCCGGGGGCTGGGCGAGCGCTGGGCAGCGCACGTCGCCTCCTACACCGACGTGTGGGAGGCGCTGCGCCGCGACTACCTCGAGGTGCCCTGGACCCCCGGCTCGCTCCCCCGGCGGCTCGAGCAGGTGCTGGACGGCCGGCAGAGCCTCCACCGTCGCCTGCGGCGCACCTTCCGCGACGAGCGGCTGGAGCTCGTGGCCGGCCACCCGGCCGTCGCGGAGGGGCACGACCTGCGCAACGTGCCCGCCTGGGCCGGCGTGACGGCGTACGTCGAGCAGCGGTTCGGCGCGTGGACGGTCGCCGACGGGATGGCACGGCTCACCGAGGCACTCGAACGGCGACTCGCCACCCGTGGGGTGACCGTGCTGACCGGCGCCGGGGTGCGTGACCTCGTGGTCCGCGGCGGCCGCGTGGTGGCGGCCGAGCTCGACGGTGGCGAGCAGCTCGACGCGGAGGTCGTCGTGGTCGCGGTCGACCCCCGGCGGCTGCCCACCCTGGCTCCCCTCGTGGAGCGGACCATGCCGGCCATGCCACCGGTCGTCGTGCACGTCGGCCTCACCGGGGAGCTGCCGGACCTCCCGCACGAGGTGGTCCTCCACGGCGACCCGCTGCTGGTGGTCCGCACCGGCGGCCGCGCACCCGCCGGCGCCCGGGCCTGGACGGTGCACGGGCGGGGACGGATCGCCGAGGACCTCCTCGTGGCGCTGGCCCGGCACGGCATCGACGTGCGCGACGCGGTGGTGGCCCGGGTCGACCGGAGCCCCCGGGACCTCGTCGAGCGCTGGGGCGGGTCGCCGTACGGCGTGCTGTGGCAGGGGCGGGGCACCGTCCACCGCCGCCTGGGTCCGACGACACCCGTCGCCGGGGTGTACGCCGCCGGGGCGCACGCGACGCCGGGCGCCGGACTGCCGTACGTCGGGCTCTCGGCCGCCCTGGTCGCGCAGGCCGTCGGGCCGGCCTGACGAGGCTCCGAGATGGACTCGACCGGGGCTAGACCGAGACGTTGAGCCGGGCGAAGATCTCGAGCGTCGCCTTCGACCGGTTGAGGGTGTAGAAGTGCAGCCCCGGCGCACCGCCGGCGAGCAGCTCCTCGCACAGCTCGGCGGCCATCGCGATGCCCTCGGCGCGCACCGCGGCCGGATCGCCCTCGCGCGCCGAGATCCGCCGCACGACCTCCTCGGGCACGTCGGCGCCGATCAGCTCGCCCTGCCGCCGGATGGCGGCGAGGTTCAGGATCGGCATGATGCCGGGCAGGATCGGCATGTCGACCCCCCGCGCGCGCACGCGCTCGACGAGGCCGAAGTAGTCCGCGGCGCGGAAGAACATCTGCGTGACGGCGAACTCGGCGCCGGCCCTGGCCTTGGCCACGAGCACGTCCGCGTCGTGGTCGAGCGACTCCGCGGTCGGGTGGCCCTCGGGGAACGCGGCGACGCCGACCCGGAAGTCGCCCCGCGACCGGGCCAGCTCGACGAGCTCGGTCGCGTAGCTCAGCCCGCCCTCGGTCGGGGTCCACGGCGCCCGTGGGCCGTCTGCGGGGTCTCCCCGCAGCGCCATCACGTGGTGGATGCCGGCCTCGTGGTAGGCGTCGAGGATCGCCTCGAGCTCGGTGCGGGTGTGCCCCACGCAGGTCAGGTGGGCCATCGGGATCAGCGACGTCTCCCGCGCGATCCGGCCGGTCACCCGGACGGTCGTGTCCCGGGTGGAGCCACCGGCGCCGTACGTGACCGACACGAACGTCGGCCGGTAGGGCTCCAGCGCGCGGATCGCCTCCCAGAGCTGCTGCTCCCCGGCCTCGTCCTTCGGGGGGAAGAACTCGAACGAGAAGGACTTCCCGCCCTCGCGGATCGTCTCCCCGAGCGAGCGCCCACGACCGGTCACCATGACGGAGAGCCTACGGTCGCTCCCGGCCCGAGCCGGCACGCGTCCACCCTCTAGTCTCGGGCGGGTGGAGAGCAACGGGTGGGACAGCGCCGGGTTCCGCGACCGGGTGCAGGTCGTCCTCGACGACTTCCTCGACACCCGGGCGGCCCAGCTCGCACCGCTCGGCGACGACGCGGCCCGGCTGCTGGCCGAGGCGCGGACCACGGTCCGGGGCGGCAAGCGGCTGCGCGCGTCGTTCTGCTGGTGGGGGCACCACGCCGTCGCTCCCGCGTCGGACGAGACCGCCGTGCTGCGCGCCTGCGCCGCACTGGAGCTGCTGCACGCCAGCGCGCTGGTGCACGACGACGTGATGGACGCCTCCGACACCCGGCGCGGACGTCCGGCCACCCACCGCCAGCTCGAGGGCGAGCACCGGGCCGCCGGGTGGCGCGGGGACCCCGCTCAGTACGGCGAGGCCGGCGCCATCATCCTGGGCGACCTGCTGCTCAGCTGGTCCGACCAGCTCCTGCGGCGCTGCGGACTTCCCCTGACCGAGGTCGCGCCCGCGCTGGAGGTCTTCGACCTGTGCCGTTCGGAGGTCGTCGCCGGCCAGTTCCTCGACGTGTCGGTGCAAGCCCGGGGGCGCGCGGACGTCGAGACCGCGATGACCGTGCTGCGCTACAAGTCCGCGAAGTACTCGATCGAGCGGCCGCTGCACATCGGTGCCGCGCTGGCCGGTGCCGGGCCGGCCGTGCTCGAGTCCCTGTCGGCCTTCGGCCTGCCGCTGGGCGAGGCCTTCCAGCTCCGCGACGACCTGCTGGGGGTCTTCGGGGACCCCGGGACCACCGGCAAGCCCGCGGGCGACGACCTCGTCGAGGGCAAGCGGACGGTGCTCGTGGCCCTCGCGCTGGACGCGGCGCCTCCGGCGGACGCGGCCCTGCTCGACCGCTCCCTGGGCACGCCGCTCGACGAGGCGAGCGTGGCGCGGCTGCGCGAGGTGATCGACGCCTCGGGCGCCCGGAGCCAGGTCGAGGCGGTCATCGAGCACCTGTCCGAGCTGGCCGTCACCGCGCTCGACAAGGCGCCGGTCGAGGCGGGGGCCCGCGACGCCCTCCGAGCGCTCGCCGAGGCTGCCACGCAGCGCACCGTCTGAGCGGGCGCCGGAGCCGGACCGCCCGGGAGCGGTCAGGCCGGAGGCCCGCCGAGCGCGGGCCCGTCGCCGCGCAGCAGGACCGCCAGCCCGGCATCGGCGAGGAGTCGCCGCACCAGCCCGAAGCCCCGAGGGTCGTCCGCCGCGAACCCGGCCCAGCCGTCCCAGAGCAGCAGCGTCCGCGACGGCGCCTCGATGTCGCCCAGGCAGTCGGCGAGCGCGTCGAGGTTCCGCCCCCACCAGTCCGGGAACCCCAGGGCGTCCCCGAGCGCCTCGAGGACCGCAGCCTTCGTGGGGTCGGCCACGGTGTCGGCGTGGCGCAGCCGCCACCGGGTGCCGGTCAGTGCCGCGGCGAGCGGCGTCGGGTCGCTCACCGGACCACCTCGGCGAACGAGGCGTAGTGGTCCGCGGTCCAGTACCACTCGCCGGGCGCCCCCTCGACGATCCGCCGCGGACCTCGGTGCCCGAGGCCGGGCGTGGGGACGGTGTACTCCCGGTAGTAGCCGTCGTCCCGGTCGGGGAGCAGGTCCTCGTAGTTGTGGAAGACCGTGCCGTCCTCGTCCTCGGGGAACGGCCCGCCCTCCTCGATGCGCTGCACCGTCCGGCGCGCCTCGGGCGGCAGCTCGTCGAGGAGGACGGTCGGGAGCCCGCTGCGCCCACGGTCAGCGTCCGGCGCCCCGTCGAGCGAACCGCCGCCGAGGACGAGACCCAGCACCACCAGGACGATCGCGGCGGCTGCGGCGGCGACCGCCTTCGTGCGCGCACCCACCGAGGGCCCCCGGACGCCGCTCAGAAGGCCATCGCCTGGGCGCGCCGCTTCACCTCGGAGCCGCGGTTCTCGCGCAGCGCGTCGATCGGGCGGCCCGGGAGCTCCTGGTCGAGGAAGAGCCAGGCGATGCACTCGCGGTCGTCGTACCCGCCGTCGTGGAGCACCGTGAGCAGCCCGGGCAGGCCCTTGACGGGGAAGCCGTCCTGGATGAAGTCGGCCGGCACCTGCTGGCCCGCCCCGGGCGTGGGCACGGCGGCGGCGAGCTCGTGGTCGCGGATCATCGTGCGGACCTTGGCCACGGTGACGTCGAGCCGACGCGCCGCCTCGGCCCAGTCCAGCCACTCCGGGACCAGCTCTGCGAGATCGTGGTCGGCGAGCGGGATGTCGGTCATGCCACCATCCTCCCACCCGGCCGCGCGCGGCCGCGCCACGCCGTGGACGTGCGCTCCCCCACTCTCCGCTCGTGGGCTTCGTACCATGGTCGCCGTCGGAGACTTCCCCCTCCGGCACGCAGGAGGGTCGCCGTGACGCCACGTGGTGATGCCCGGTCGGGCACCGACGTGCGCACGAACGACCCCGCGGACCGCCGGTCCGAGTGGCGCCTCGAGGGCCGGCTGCTCGACGGGCGCTACCGGGTCGGGCCGCGCATCGCCCGCGGCGGCATGGCCAGCGTCCACGAGGCCACCGACATCCGGCTCGACCGCACGGTGGCCGTCAAGGTGATGCACCCGGGCCTCGGTGACGACGACGAGTTCGCCGCGAGGTTCGTCCGCGAGGCCCGAGCCGCTGCCCGTCTCTCCCACCCCAACGTCGTCGGCGTCTACGACCAGGGCGACGACGACGGCACCGTCTTCCTCGCCATGGAGCTCGTCGACGGCCACACCCTGCGCGACACCATCGCCAAGGAGAGCCCGATGCCGACGGGGCGTGCCCTCGCCCTGCTCGAGCCGGTCCTCTCGGCGCTCGCCGCCGCCCACCGCGCCGGCCTGATCCACCGCGACGTCAAGCCGGAGAACGTGCTGGTCGCCGCGGACGGCCGGATCAAGGTCGCCGACTTCGGGCTGGCGAAGGCGGTCAGCGCCGACACCCAGCACACCGCGACCGGCGGCGTGCTCATCGGCACGGTCTCCTACCTGGCACCCGAGCTGGTCGTCGACGGGCGCGCCGACGCCCGGGCCGACGTCTACGCGGCCGGCGTCCTCCTCTACGAGCTGCTCACCGGGCGCAAGCCCCACGAGGGCGAGTCGCCGATCCAGGTCGCCTACAAGCACGTCCACGAGGACGTGCCCGCACCCTCGGCCGCGGTCCCCGGCATCCCGGCGTACGTCGACGCGCTGGTCGCCCGGGCGACCGCCCGGGACCGGGCCCAGCGCCCGGCGGACGCCGCCGTGCTGCTGCACCAGCTGCACCGGGTCGCGCACGCCGTCGACACCGGCGTCCGGGAGGATCCCGAGCTCGAGGCGGACCTGCGGCCCCGCCCGGTCCTCGGCGGCGACACCGGCGAGCTCACCCAGCCGTTGCTGCCGCCCGGCCTGCAGACCACGCAGCTGCGGCTCCCGGCCGGACGACAGGACTCCACCGACCACCCGGCCGACCACCCGGCCGGCCACCCGAGCGTCCACCCCCGCGCCGCCGGCGACCCCGGTGTCACCACCACGCGCACCGCCCCGGCCCACCCCGGCCCCGGCCACCCCCCGCGGTCACGCAGGGGGCTCGTGGCGCTGCTCGTCGCGCTGCTGCTCGCAGCCGGGCTCGGCACCGGCGCCTGGTGGTACGGCGTCGCGCGCTGGACCACCACCCCGGGGCTGATCGGGCTCGACCGGGCGGCGGCGGTCGCCGAGCTCGAGGACGCCGGGCTGGCGGCGGAGCTGGCGTCGCGGGAGTTCTCCCGCACGGTGCCCGCCGGCGAGGTGATGCGCACCGAGCCGGCCGCCGGTGACCGGGTGCTGGACGGCGGCACGGTGACGCTGGTGATCAGCAAGGGCGAGGAGCTCTACGACGTACCCAAGCTGCGCGGCAAGACCGAGGACGAGGCGCAGGACGCGCTGGCCGAGCTGAGCCTGGAGTTCGGCGGCTCGGTGCGGCGCTTCTCCGAGAAGGTCCCCGAGGGCGTCGTGATGGCCAGCGACCCGAAGCCGGGCACGACGCTGCGCCCGGGCTCCGTGGTCGACCTCGTGGTGAGCAAGGGCCGGCGGCCGATCGAGGTGCGCGACTGGACGGGCAAGGACGCCGACCGGGCGCAGGCACGGATGGAGCGGCAGGGCCTGGTCGTCGAGGTCGTCGACGAACAGTACTCCGACACCGTCGACGCCGGCGGCGTGATCAGCCAGACTCCCGCCTCCGGGCAGCTCTTCAAGGGCGACCGGGTCGCGCTCGTCGTCTCGCTGGGGCCGGAGCTGGTGGCGGTGCCGAACGTCCGCGCGTCGGGCGTCGAGGCCGCCACCCTCGAGCTCGAGGCGCTGGGCTTCGTCGTCGAGACCCGGAAGGCCGGCGGGCACCTCGGGCTGGGTTATGTCTTCTCGACCGACCCGGAGCCCGGCGAGCTGGTGCCCCGGGGCTCGACGATCACGTTGAGCATCATCTGAACGGGTAGCCTCCGCGGGTGCTCGTGCCCGACCCGGTCCTCCGCAACCCGATCGGGACGCACCTCAACGTCGGCAAGGGCCTCCGTGCCGGCGCGCTCGCCCAGGCCGACGCGCTGGGCTGCGAGACGTTCCAGGTCTTCTGCGGCAACCCGCGCGGGTGGGCGCTCAGCGAGGGCAGACCCGCCGAGGACGCGGCGTTCCGCGCGGAGCTCGAGCGCCGGGAGATGCGCGTCTTCGTCCACGCGCCGTACCTGGTGAACCTCGGCTCGCCCACCGCGCAGACCTTCGAGCGCTCGGTCGCCAGCGTGGCGCACAACCTCCGGCGCGCCGCCGAGATCGGAGCCGAGGGGGTCGTCGTCCACACCGGCTCCTACGTGGCGGCCGACGACACCACCGAGCGTCTCGGGACCGCCCTGCGCCAGGTCCGTGAGGGCTTGCTGCCGCTGCTCGACGCCGTCGCCGACGACGACGCGCCCTGGCTCCTCCTCGAGCCCACGGCCGGCCAGGGACGGTCGCTGTGCGCGGGGGTCGAGGACCTCACGGCGTACCTCGACGCCCTCGACCACCACCCGAAGGCCGGCATCTGCCTCGACACCTGCCACGTCTTCGCGGCCGGGGCGCCGCTGAACGAGCCCGGCGGCGCCGCGGCGACGCTGGAGCGGATCGTGGAGATCGGCGGTCCGGGTCGGCTGCGGCTGCTGCACGCCAACGACTCCATGGACGTGCGCGGCGCGTTCAAGGACCGGCACCAGAACATCGGGGCCGGCCACATCGGCGTCGAGCCCTTCCTCGAGCTGCTCGCCCACCCCGCCACCGAGGGCGTCCCCCTCATCGCCGAGACCCCCGGCTCCCGCGACCACGGCGGCGACGTGCAGCTGCTGCAGGAGCTGCGCAGCAAGGCACTGGGATGAGCGCCACCGAGAGCAGCCACGCCGCCACCGACCGACGTACGACGCTCCTGGCGACCGCCGCGCTGCTGGCGATGACGGCGTGCTGGGGCTCGACGTTCTTCCTCATCAAGGACCTGCTCGACCGGGTACCCACCCTCGACTTCCTCGCCGTGCGGTTCGCGATCGCCGGAGTGGTGATGGTGGCGGTCGCGCCGCGCGCCGTCCGGCTCCTCTCCCCCGCCTCCCGGCGACAGGCGGTCGTCCTGGGCGGGGTCTACGGCCTGGCCCAGATCCTGCAGACCGCCGGCCTGGCGCACACGGCGGCGTCGGTCTCGGGATTCATCACGGGGATGTACGTCGTGCTGACACCGGTGCTCGCCGCCGTGCTGCTCCGCAGCCGGACCACGCCCGTCACCTGGGGCGCCGTGGCACTGGCGACCGCCGGGCTGGCGGTGCTCACGCTGCAGGGGTTCAGCGTCGGGTACGGCGAGGCGATCACGCTGGTGAGCGCGGTGCTCTACGCCCTGCACATCGTCGGTCTCGGTGCCTGGTCGAACGCCCGCGAGGCGCTCGGGATGTCGATCGTCCAGCTGCTCGTCATCGCGGTGATCTGCCTGGTCGCCACGGCGCCGGACGGGATCGTGCTCCCGCCGACGCTGATCGACTGGCTCTCCGTGCTCTACATGGCGCTCTTCGCCGGTGCGGCGGCCCTCATCGGTCAGACCTGGGCCCAGGCGCACCTGCCACCGACCCGGACGGCGATCATCATGAGCATGGAACCCGTCTTCGCGGCGCTCTTCGCCGTCCTCCTCGGTGGCGAGTCGCTCACCGGCCGGATGTTCCTCGGTGGCGCGATGGTGCTGGCCGCCATGCTGGCCGTCGAGCTCGCGCCCCGGCGCAAGCTCGAGGGCGAGGTCCAGCACCTCGCGGTCTGAGCCGGGGCCCAGGTCAGAGCGCGGCGAGGGCCGCGGCCGCCTTCTCGGCGTCCTCGCGGGTGACGTCGAGGTGGGTGACCAGCCGGACCGTCGTGGGGCCGACCATCGCGACCCGGACGCCGGCGTCCGCCGCCCGCGCCACGAAGTCCGGCGCGTCGGTGCGGGGAACCACGACGATGTTGGTGTCGACGCTGTCGGGATCGACCCCGCAGGCCTCGGCGAGCAGCCGCGCGTGCGCGTGGTCGTCGGCCAGCCGCTCGAGGTGGTGCTCCAGCGCGTGCAGGCCGGCCGCCGCGAGGATCCCCACCTGGCGCATGCCGCCGCCCATCCGCTTGCGCCACACGCGGGTCTCGGCGATCACGTCGGCCGTGCCGAGGGTGAGCGAGCCGACCGGCGCGCCGAGCCCCTTGGAGAGGCAGACCGCCATCACGTCGGCCACCGCGCCGTACTCGGCGAGCGGGGTGCCGGTGGCGACGTGGGCGTTCCAGATCCGGGCGCCGTCCACGTGCACCGCGGCGCCGGCCGCCGTGGCCAGCTCCCGCAGGTCCTGCAGGTCACCGATCGGCAGCACCGCACCGCCGGCGAAGTTGTGGGTGCACTCGACGGAGATCGCGGCGGTCCGGACGAAGAAGGGCCCGAGGTCGGGTGCGAACATCCGCCGCACCATCGGCAGGTCGACCTGGCCCCGCGGGTCGTACCAGGTGCGCATGGTGACCCCGCTGTACGCGCCGTGCGCGCCGAGCTCCGCGCGGGCGATGTGCGCGGAGGCCTCGCAGAGCACCTCCTGGCCGGGGGCGACGACCGCGCGGACAGCCAGCACGTTGGCCATCGACCCGGTCGGCATGAACAGCGCGGCCTCGTGGCCGAACAGCTCCGCGACCCGCTCCTCCAGGAGCCGGACCGTCGGGTCCTCGCCGTACACGTCGTCGCCGACCTCGGCGCGCGCCATCGCGCGACGCATCTCCTCCGTCGGTCGGGTGAGGGTGTCAGAGCGGAGGTCGATCACGCCGGGGCCCGTCCTCAGGCCTTGCGCAGCATCTCTGCCACGAGGAACGCCAGCTCCAGCGACTGCACCCGGTTCAGGCGCGGGTCGCAGACCGACTCGTAGCGGTGCGCGAGGTCGACGTCGGTGAGGTTGTCGCCGCCGCCGACGCACTCGGTGACGTCGTCACCGGTGAGCTCCACGTGGATGCCGCCGGGCCAGGTGCCCAGCGAGCGGTGCACGTCGAAGAACCCCTGCACCTCGTCGATGACGTCGTCGAAGCGGCGGGTCTTGTAGCCCGAGCTGGCCTCGAAGGTGTTGCCGTGCATCGGGTCGCACACCCACGCGACCTCGACGCCCTCCGCGGCGACCTTCTCCACCAGCTGCGGCAGGCCGTCGCGGATCCGCCCGGCGCCGAACCGGGTGATGAAGGTGAGCCGGCCCGGCTCGTTGAGCGGGTTGAGCCGCGAGGCCAGCGCGAGCGCGTCGTCGGGCGTGGTGGTGGGACCGAGCTTGACGCCGATCGGGTTGCGGATGTGGCTGAGCAGCTCCACGTGGGCGTTGTCGAGCTGGCGGGTGCGCTCGCCGATCCAGACCATGTGGCCGGACACGTCGTAGGGCTGCTGCGTGCGCGAGTCGATGCGGGTCATGGCGTGCTCGTACTCGAGCACCAGCGCCTCGTGGCTGGAGTGGAAGTCGACCCGGTGGAACTCGACCGGGTCGGCGCCGATGGCGGCCATGAAGGTCAGCGCGCGCTCGATCTCGCTCGCCACGGCCTCGTAGCGCTGGCCCACCGGGGACTCGCGCACGAAGTCGGTGTTCCAGGCGTGCACCTGGCGCAGGTCGGCGTAGCCACCGGTGACGAAGGCACGGATCAGGTTCAGGGTCGCCGCGGAGCTGTTGTAGACGTCGACCAGCCGCTGCGGGTCGGGGACCCGCGACTCAGCGGTGAAGTCGTAGCCGTTGACCGCGTCGCCGCGGTAGGCCGGGAGCGTGACCTGCTGGCCGTCGGCCAGCGTGCGGGTCTCGAAGTCCGAGGAGCGGGGCTTGGCGTACTGGCCCGCCAGCCGGCCCACCTTGACCACCGGGACGGATGCGGCGTACGTCAGCACGACGGCCATCTGCAGCAGCACCCGCAGCTTGTTGCGCACGTTGTCGGCCGTCACGCCCGAGAACGTCTCGGCGCAGTCGCCGCCCTGGAGCAGGAACGCCTCGCCGCGGGCGACGGCCGCGATCTTGTCCTTGAGCTCGTCGCACTCACCGGCGAAGACCAGCGGCGGAAGGGTCCGCAGCTTCGAGACGGCAGTGTCGACCGCCTCGGAGTCGGGGTACGTCGGCTGCTGGGCGGGGCCCATGGCGTGCAGGGTGGCGAGGTCGGGGATGCTCACCGGTCAAGCGTACGCGCGCACCGGTGCGTGCCCGGAATCAGCGCACGGAGCCGAGACGCGCCCCTCGGTCCGCGCGCTCGGAGTCAGTCGTCGAGGCTCTCGATGTCGCGGAAGCCCGTCTTCTGGGCCCGGAGGCCACGGTTGGCCAACCAGGTCAGCGCCCACAGGCCGACGCCGATGAGCAGGAGCGCCCCGGCGATGGCGTACTGGATGTGGTCCTCCTCGTCGCGTGCCCACGGTCCGACGAGGAACGCCGCGGTCACCGCGCCAGCCCACGGGGTCCAGGCCGGCGCCCGGAACGACGGCTTCGCGTCCGGGCGCCGGCGCAGGACCAGGCAGGCGACGTTGACGACCGTGAACACCCCGAGCAGCAACAGCGCCGTGGTGCCGGCGAGGGCGACCACCACGTCGCTCTCCGACTGGAGGCGGACGTAGGTGATGAGACCGAGGGCGAGGACCGTGGTGAAGGTGATGGCCGCCCACGGCGACCGGCGGGTGGGCAGCACGGCACCGAGCGCACGCGGCAGGACGTCCTGCTTGGCCATGCCGTAGACCAGGCGGCTGGCCATCAGCATGTTGATCAGGGCCGTGTTGGCGACGGCGAAGACGGTGAGGAAGGGGAAGACGGTGTCGATCGGGAGGCCCGGCGCCCCGACACGGACGACGTCGAGCAGGATGCCCGCCTCGGGGTTGACCGGATCGGCGATGTCGCCCGGCGGGATCACCACCACCACGGCGATCGCGACGAGGACGTAGAGCAGCGCGCAGATGCCGAGGGCGGTGAGCATGATCCGCGGGAACGTGCGCGCGGGGTCCTTGACCTCCTCCACCATGTTCACCGAGTCCTCGAAGCCGACCATCGCAAAGAACGCGACGGTCGTGGCCACGGTGACGGCGACGAACACGTTCTTGTCCCCGGGCGACTCGAAGACGACCACCCGGCCGACGTCACCGTCGTTCGCCATCGCCCAGACCCCGATGGCGATGATCACGCCGAGCGCCACCACCACGACTGACGTCAGGACCAGGTTGAACCGCACGCTCTCGCCCACGCCGCGCAGGTTGACCGCCGCCAGCAGCACCATGAAGCCGAGTGCGACCAGCAGGGTCGCGGTCTCTCCCGTCGGCACGCCCCCGATCACCTCGTCCAGGCCGAGGAGGAGGTTCGAGGCGACCAGTCCCGAGGAGGTCGACGCGCTGGTGATGCCGGAGCAGACCACGGCGAAGGCGACGAGGAACGTCGCGAAGTGCAGGCCGAACGCCTTGTGCACGAACAACGCCGCCCCGGCGGCCTGCTGGTGCTCGGTGACCAGCTCCAGGTAGGACAGCGCGGTCAGGGAGGCCACGGCGAACGCCACGAGGAACGGCAACCACGCCACGCCGCCGACCTCGGACGCGACGTCGCCGGTGATGGCGAAGATCCCGGCGCCGATGATGTCGCCGATGATGAAGAACAGCAGGAGCCGGGGGCCCATCACCCGCTTGAGGGCGGGTCCGGAACCAGGGTCGTCGACGTCAGGCGCCGTGCTGGAGGCGGTCATGGAGGAGAAGTTGCCCTCCCCCGAACGGGCGAAACGTCCCCGGGCTCACGTGGACTCGATGACCCCGAGCCGCTCGAGGAGGACCAGGAAGGCGACGGCGAAGTCGTTCTCCGCCGTCGCCTCGCGGACGTGGTCCCAGTCGACCTGCTCCCGCACGGCGCGGGCCACCGGCAGGGTCTTGCTGAAGTCGCAGGCGTGCTCCTCGAGCGCGTTGAGCTTGTGCCCCATGAGCACGGTGGTGGAGAGCACCGGCATCTGCACCGACTCCACCTCGATCGGGTCGACCTCCGCGAGCACCTCCCGCGTGACCGAGATCCCGTTGGTCCGGAACAGGACGTCGACCATCGCGCCGTCGACGAAGACCTTGAACAGCCAGTCCTCCGGCGGCTGCACCACGTCGAGCCCCTCCTCGGCCAGCAGCTCGGCGGCGCGGGCGGAGTCCTCCTCGGCGACGACGAAGTCGACGTCGTGCTCGGGCTCCGGCCCGCCGCGCGCCCAGAGGGCGTAGCCCCCGGCGAGCGCGAAGGGCACGTCACCCTGCTTGAGGGTGACCGCGACCAGCTTCAGCGCTTCGCGGAGTGGATTCTGCTCGACGTCGCCATGGCTCACGGGGAGCGGTGTACCCGACCGGCACCGCGGGTACACGGCCCGCCGATGCGCCTGGTCACCTTCAACATCCTCAACGGCCGCCACCCCGCCGACGACCACGTCGACGTGGCCGCCTTCGCCGAGGCGGTCCGCTCGCTGGACGCCGACGTGCTGGCCCTGCAGGAGGTCGACCGCAACCAGCCGAGGTCCGAGCGGGCCGACCTCACCGCCGTCGCCGCGGAGGCGATGGGCGCCGTCGACCACCGGTTCGTGGCCGCACTCAGCGGCAGCCCGGGCGCCACCTGGGTCGCCGCGACCGGCGAGGAGCAGCCGGACGCCGCGGCGTACGGCATCGCCCTGCTCAGCCGCCGGCCGGTCAGCGCCTGGCAGATCGTGCGGCTCCCCGTGCTGCGCACCCGGGTGCCGATGTGGTTCCGCGGCAGCCGGGTGCCGACGATGGTCCGCGACGAGCCGCGGGTCGGGGTGGCGGCCCAGGTGCAGGTCGACGGGGAGGCCGGCGGCGGCTGCCTCACCGTGGCCAACACCCACCTGTCGTTCGTGCCGTGGTGGAACGGTCGGCAGCTGCGCTCGCTGGTCTCCTCCCTCGAGGCCTCACCCCGTCCGCTCGCGGTGGTCGGCGACCTCAACATGGACGGCGACCGCGCCGGCCGGATCTCCGGCCTGCGTGGGGTCACCACCCAGCCGACGTTCCCCGCCCACGCGCCGGTCGAGCAGCTCGACCACGTGCTGGCGGACGGACGGATGCGCGTCCGGTCCACCGAGGCACGCGAGCTGCCCCTCTCCGACCACCGGGCGCTCGTGGTGGACCTGGAGCTCTGACCGGCCGGGGTTACCCGAAGAAGACCTGCGCCTCGGCGTACTCCTCCGGGCTGACGACCTTCAGCTCACCGGTCCCCTCGACCAGCGGCACCCGGACGATCTTGGTGCCGCGCAGCGCCATCATGGTGCCGAAGTCACCGTCCGCGACGGCGTCGATCGCCTGCAGTCCGAAGCGGGTGGCGAGCCAGCGGTCGAAGGCGGTCGGCGTGCCGCCGCGCTGGACGTGGCCGAGGACGACCGCGCGGGCCTCCTTGCCGGTGCGCTGCTCGATCTCCTGGGCGAGGCGGTCGCCGATGCCGCCGAGGCGGACGTGCCCGAAGGCGTCCTTCTCCCCCGACTGCAGCGTCATGCCGCCACCCTCGAGCGGCACGGCGCCCTCGGAGACCACGATGATCGGGGCGTACTCCGACTCGAAGCGGCTCTCGACGTGCGCGCACACCTTCTCGATGTCGAAGGGCTGCTCAGGGATCAGCACCGCGCTGGCGCCGCCCGCGATGCCCGCGTGGAGGGCGATCCAGCCGGCGTGGCGGCCCATCACCTCGACGACGAGCACCCGGTGGTGCGACTCGGCGGTGGTGTGCAGCCGGTCGATCGCCTCGGTGGCGATGTTGACCGCCGTGTCGAAGCCGAAGGTGAAGTCGGTGCCGGAGAGGTCGTTGTCGATCGTCTTCGGGACGCCGACGACGTCCACGCCGAGGTCGGCCAGCTTCGTCGCCACACCCAGCGTGTCCTCCCCGCCGATGGCGACCAGCGCGTCGACGCCCTGGGCGGCGAGGTTCTCCTTGATCCGCTCGACGCCGTCCTCGACCTTGAACGGGTTGGTCCGGGAGGAGCCGAGGATGGTGCCGCCGCGGGGCAGGATGCCTCGGCACTGCTCGATGCCGAGCTCCATCGTCAACCCCTCGAGCGGCCCCTTCCACCCGTCGCGGAAGCCCACGAGCTCGAAGCCGTGCTCGCGGACCCCCTTGCGGACGACCGCCCGGATGACGGCGTTGAGGCCGGGGCAATCCCCGCCTCCGGTGAGCACTCCGACGCGCATGGTGCCTCCTTGCTGGCTCGAGAAGTGGCTCGAGAGGGTGTCGTAGAGATGGATTGGATCGATCCAGACGTGGCGACCCTAGTCGTCCGACGCTGAGCGGCCAACGGTTCCGGCCGGGCGCACCGCCAGGCGCCGTCCGCTCGCTAACCTCCCGGCATGACGTTCTCGATCGTGGCCCGCTCCGCCGACGGTGAGTCATGGGGCGTCGCCGTCGCCTCCAAGTTCCTCGCGGTCGGCGCGGTCGTGCCGGCGGCCGTCGCCGAGGTGGGGGCCGTGGCGACCCAGGCGGACGCGAACGTCGCCTACAAGGGGCTGGCCCTCTCCCACCTCGACGAGGGTGCCACCGCCCCCGTCGCCCTGGAGCGGCTGCTCGAGGAGGACCCCGGTCGCGACGACCGCCAGGTCGGCATCGTCGACGTCGACGGCGGGGCGGCCAGCCACACCGGCGTCGCATGCCTCGACTGGGCCGGCAGCGTGGTCGGCGACGGCTTCGCGATCCAGGGGAACGTGCTCACCGGGCCGGAGGTGGTGGAGGCGATGCGCGCGGCGTACGAGGGCTCGGACCCGGCCGCACCGCTGGGCCGCCGGCTCCTGGCCGCGCTGGCCGCCGGGGACGCGGCCGGCGGTGACCGGCGGGGGCGGCAGTCCGCCGCGCTGCTCGTGGTGCGCGAGGGCGCCGGCTACGGCGGCAACGACGACATCGAGGTCGACCTGCGGGTCGACGACGCCGCGTCGTGCGGGGACGACCCGGTCGCGGAGATCGCGAGGTTGCTGGACCTCAACGACCTCTACCTCACCGCCTCGACGGACGAGGAGAAGGTGCCGGTCGACGACGAGCTGCGCCGCGAACTCGAGACCTACGCCCGCGAACGCGGGCACCGCGACGTCGCCGCCTGGGTCGGCACCGAGAACTACGAGATGCGGGTCGACCCCGACCTGGCGTGGATCGACGAGAAGATCCTCGCGATCGTCCGGGCGGCGTCGTGAGCATCCTCGCGATCGACGCCGGCACGACCGGCGTGACGGCCGTCGTCGTGACGGCCGACGGACGGATCTCGGCCAGGGGCTACCAGGAGTTCGGCCAGCACTTCCCCCGCCCCGGCTGGGTCGAGCACTCCCCGGAGGAGATCTGGCAGGCCACGTTGGAGGCCTGCCGGGCGGCCGTCCGGCAGGTCGACGCCGCGCAGCTGGAGGGCATCGGGATCACGACGCAGCGCGAGACGGTGCTGCTGTGGGACCGCGAGACCCTCGGCTCGCCCCGCCGGGCGATCGTCTGGCAGGACCGGCGGACGGCCGACATCTGCAGCCGCCTGCGCGACGCCGGCCACGAGGACCGGGTCCGCGAGCTCACCGGCCTGCGTCTCGACCCGTACTTCTCCGGCACCAAGCTCGCCTGGATCGCCGAGCACGAGCCGCACACGTGGGCGCTCGTCGAGCAGGGGCGGTACGCCGTCGGGACGGTCGACTCCTACCTCGTCGCCCGGATGACCCGCGGCCTCCACCACGTCACCGACGTCTCGAACGCCTGCCGCACGCTCCTGCTCGACCTCGCCGAGGGCACCTGGAGCGAGGAGCTCTGCTCGCTCTTCGGAGTCCCCCGGGACGCGCTCCCCGAGCTGGTCCCCAACTGGGGCGAGATCGCCACCACCGACCCGCGGTCGTTCCTCGACCTGTCGCTGCCGATCGCGGGGCTGGTCGGCGACCAGCAGTCCGCCCTCTTCGGCCAGACCTGCTTCGACGTCGGCGACTCCAAGTGCACCTACGGCACGGGCTCCTTCATCCTCACCAACTGCGGGACGTCGCTGGAGCGCTCCGAGGCGGGCCTGCTCTCCACCGCGGCATGGCGCTCCCCCGACGGTGAGCTGACCTATGCGCTCGAGGGCGCGATCTTCGTGACCGGCGCCGCGGTGCAGTGGCTGCGTGACGGCCTGCAGATCGTCGGGTCGGCCGCCGAGACGGCGGCGATCGCCGCCACGGTGCCGTCCTCCGAGGGGGTCGTGTTCGTCCCGGCCCTGACCGGGCTCGGGGCGCCGCACTGGGACCCCCACGCCCGGGGCCTGGTGATCGGCGTGACCCGCGGCACGACCCGCGCGCACCTGGTGCGGGCGACGCTCGAGGCCATCGCCTTCGAGGTCCGCGACGTCCTCGAGACCATGCCGGCCGCCCTGTCGTCGCTCCGCGTCGACGGCGGGGCCTCGGCGAACGACCTGCTCTGCCAGCTGCAGGCCGACCAGATCGGCGTACCGGTCGAGCGGCCGCAGCTGGTGGAGACGACGGCGCTCGGCGCCGCCTTCCTCGCCGGCCTGGGCACCGGTGTCTGGGCGTCGACCGACGACCTGCGCGAGACCTGGTCGCTGGACCGCTCCTTCGAGCCGGGCGGCGACCGGGGCGAGGCCGACGCCGCGCACGCCCGGTGGCGCGAGGCCGTCGAGCGGTCGAAGGGCTGGGCGCTGGTCTGAGCGGTGGCCGGGCCTCAACCGCGCAGCCTCTCCAGGGCGGCCTTCGCGGCGTCACGGGCTCGGGTGAGGTCGGCGACCTGGTCCTCGGCCTCCGTGCGGGCGTCCTCCGCCTCCGCCAGCTCCTCGTCGACCTCGTCGTGCTCCTCCTCGAGCGCGGCGATGCGGGACCGGAGCTCCTCGACCTCGGCTTGGAGCTGCAGGCCCCGGGCCTGGAGCCGGCTGACCTCCTCGCGCGCCGCCTCCAGGGCCTCCGCCGCCTCGTCGAGCTCCTCGTCGGCGGCCGCCAGCTCCTCCTCCGCAGCGCGCAGGGCCTTCGCCTCGGCGTCGGGGTCGGCGACGACCGCCAAGGTGGGCCGCCCGGGCGTCGGCGCCTCGTGCGGCGCCGCGCGGAAGCCGATCGCCTCCGGGACCGCCACGACGCACGCGGCGTCGACCTCGTCGACGCCGGTCGCCTCGATCGAGGTGGTCAACAGGCCGCTGCGGACGGCGGCGGCGCAGCCCTCGTCCACCATGGCGGCCGTCAGCGTCGCCTCGACCTGGTCGGCGACGGCCGCGGTGACCCGTACGCCGTGCTCCTTGGCGACCGCCCTCGCCCGGGTCGTCACTGCGGCGGTGAGCTGGCGGCGCTGCCGCGTGAGCGCGCGCAGCTCGTCGCCGGACATGGACGCCTGCGCCTCCCGCAGAGCGGCCCCGACCTCCAGCACCTGCTCGACCTGCTCGGCCTCGCGGCGTACCAGGAGGTTGACCACCCACGCGGCCGTCGACGGCTTGCGCAGCGACTTCACGCGGGTGCCGAGCTCCGTGCGCCGGTGCTCCTTCGCGACCGCGTCCCGGGTCGGCGTGAAGGTGGGGAGGTCGAGCCCGTAGAGCTCGTCGGCGATCGCGAGCAGCTCCTCCCCGTCGTCGGCCATGCGCGGGAACCTACTGGCTCGCCGGCCGCTCAGGAACGGAGCCCGGCGACGATCATCGCCGTCGCCACCTCGACCAGCTCCGCGCGGTCCACCTCGGGCGGTCGGTGCAGCGCGATCCGCAGGCAGGTCGCCACCACGACGCCCATCGTCATGAACACCAGCGCCTCGAGCCGCTCGGGGCTCGCGCCGGGCAGGTGACGCCGCGGGATGACGGCGGCGACCTGGAAGAGGTCACGCTCGATCTCCGGCAGGACGTTGGCGTTGCTGCCGCCGGGCTGGGCGTCGACCATCGCGGCGACCACCGGGCCGTGCCGCTCGAACCCGTCGACCAGGGTCACGACGATCTCGCGCACCGCACCCTCGAGGTCGAGGTCGAGGGCGCGGACCACCGCATCGCGCAGGTCCCGGTCGACCGCGGCGACGGCCTCGTCCCGCAGCGCGGTGATGATCTCGGCCTTGTCATTGAAGTAGCGGTAGAAGGTGCCGGTGCTCACGTGGGCCCGCTCGACGATCGCCGTCGTCGTCAGCCGCTCGGCGCCGCGCTCCGCCAGAAGGTGAAGGGTCGCATCGAGGAGCGTCCTCCGCATCTCGACGGCCCGCCGCTGAGTCGGCCGCGCCCGCTGCTTCTGGGCCATTGACACCCCTCGCAGAAGTGAATAGAAGATGAGACATTCTCACTTCTACCCTGGCAGCATGCCACACGACCTGCCGACCACCCTGCGCCACCGCGAGCTCGCCGAGCAGCGGTACGGCGAGCTCGCGTCGACGTACTTCGCCGCGATGTGGGACGGCGACCCGCTCGCGGACGCCTTCGTCGCAGACGTCGAGCGCATCGGGCACGGCAAGGCGATGCGGATGCTGCGCACCGCCTGCCGTCAGGGCATCGACGCCGTGCCGGACGCACCGGCGTCCCTGCGCGACCTCTTCGCCGAGCTCGACGCGGTGCCGGAGTGGGTCGACCTCGACGCCATCGACCGCGACACCGCCCACCTGGGCCGCTACACGCGGCAGGCCGGCATCGTCCTCGGCGCCGCCTCGCTCGTCAGCGGGTACGCGAACTCGGCGGCGTCCCGACCGCTGGAGATGACCGGGCGCTACATCGAGAACGCCGGCATGCGCACCATCGAGGTCGGGTCGTGGCTCGTGGCGGTCAACCAGGAGGGCGGCCTGCGGCGGCACGCCGAGGGGTTCGAGCTGACCGTGCGCGTCCGGATCATCCACGCGCTGGTCCGCCACGCCCTGCTGCGCTCGGAGGCCTGGGACCTCCCCGCGTGGGGAGTCCCGATCTGCCAGTCCTACCTGGCCTACACCCTCGTCGAGTTCTGCCTGATCCCGCTGCGCGGCATGCGGGCCATCGGCGCGCCGTACCGCCCCCACGAGGTGGCGGCCTACTACGCGCAGTGGCGCTACGTCGGCCACCTGCTCGGCATCGACCCACGGCTCCTCCCCCGCGACGAGGCCGAGCAGGAGGCGCTCGAGGGCATCTACCTGCTGACCCGCCCGCCGGTCGACGACTACTGCCGCGAGCTGGTCGCCGCCATCAACAGCGAGTTCCTCGTGCCGGAGATCGAGCAGATCACCCCGCGCCGTCTCCACCGGACCGCCCCGCGGCTGGTCGCCGCCCTCGAGCGGGTGTTCATCGGCGACCAGATCGCCGACGAGCTCGGCATCGCCGACACCCGCCTCAAGCACGTGGTCCGCGCCGTCGGCCCGGCGATCGGCGCGGTCAACGCCACGCTCGACCGGGTGCCCGCGACCCTCGGTCCCCGGAACCGGCGGGGCGAGCGGTACCGCGAGGCGCAGGACGCGCGGCTGCGCAGCCGGTACGGCGTCCAGCACGACCTGGTCGACGCCTCGCCCGGCGGCGGGAAGGCACACCCCGCCCGCGGTTGACGGGGCGGCATGGGGCGGCACAGGTCGCGTCAGTCGTCGAGCCCCTGCTCGATCGCCCACCGCGTGAGCTCGACCCGGTTGTGCATCTGCAGCTTGCGCAGGGTGTTCTGGACGTGGTTCTGCACCGTGCGGTGGGAGAGCACCAGGCGCTCGGCGATCTGCTTGTACGACAGTCCCTTGGCCACCATCCGGAGCACCTCCGTCTCGCGCTCGGTCAGCTCCGGCCGGCTGGGGTCGGTCGTCGCCGGGTCGGCGAGCCGGCGGAACTCGCCGAGGACGAGACCGGCCAGGCCGGGGGTGAAGACCGTGTCACCCCGGGCGACCCGTCGTACGGCGTCGAGGAGCTCGGCGCGTGAGGCCGACTTGACGAGGTAGCCGGTCGCCCCGGCCTTGACCGCCTCGAGCACGTCGGTCTGCTCCCCCGAGGCCGACAGGACCAGCACCCGCGCGGACGGGTCGTGGGCGAGCACCTCCCGGGTCACCGCCACGCCGTCCGGCTCAGGGATCTGCAGGTCGAGCACCACGAGCTGCGGCCGGGCGGCCTTGAACCTGGTCACCGCCTCGCCGCCGGTCGCGGCCGTGGCGACGACCTCGAAGCCGGCCCCGACGAGGTCGCGCTCGACGGCGTCGCGCCACATCGGGTGGTCGTCGACGACCATCAGCCGCAGCGGCGCGCTCACGCAGACCCCAGCCGCAGCCAGCGCCCGCGGCGGTGGCCGAGCGCGTCGCGGTCCGCACCCGCCTCGTCGTCCCCGGTCCGGGCCTCGACGAGGCGGCAGGTGACCAGCACCGACCAACCGACGGGGGCCTCCTCGACCAGCTCCACGCCCGCCCAGGTGGTCGCCGTCGCCAGCCGCGGGCCGTACGCCGTCGCCACGAAGTCGGCCTGCCGGAACGGACCACCGGGGGCCGGTGCGGTGCCGGCGAACATCTCGGCGAGCCCGCGGTCCGGCCAGGCCAGCAGCTGCACCACCGCGCGGCCGGTGTCGCGCAGGGCGTCGGTCAGGTCGGCGTCGGGGTCGAGCAGCGCTAGCACCTGGGGGTCGGGCCCGTTCGCCACCATCAGGGAGGTGACGGTGAGGCCGGCGGGCTCGACCCCGGCGTCGCCACCGGCGGTCCAGAGGGTCACCGTGCCACCCAGTCGGCCGCGGAAGCGACGCACCGGGTCCGGCTCGCTCGGGAACGGGTGGGTGTCGTGGATGGTCACGGCGCCTCCTGCCTCACGGGGACGATGATCTCCCACTCGGTGCCCGTCGGGCCGGTGGCCAGGGTGGCGGTGCCACCCAGGTCGGCGACCCGACCGCAGATCGACCCGCTCACGCCGAGCCGTCCCTCGGCCGCGGCCTCCTCCAGCCGCCCGTCGGGGATGCCCGGCCCCTCGTCGCGCACCGAGATCTCCACCCGGTCGCCGACGGCGTCGAGGAGCACCCACGCCGGGGCGTCCTCACCGACGTGCCGCGCGACGTTGTCGAGGCAGGCGCGGACCACGGCGACGAGCTCCCGTGCGACCGGTGCGGGGACCTCGACCGGTCCGGCGGGCGTCACCACGCTGACCGGCCCGGCCTCCAGCCCGGTCAGCCCGGCACGGAGGTCCACGGGACCGGGGTCGTCGGCGTCGCGGCCGTCCTCGCCGACGGCCTCCTGGGTGCGGATCAGGGTGCGCAGCCGCCGCTCCTGCTCCCCGGCCAGGCGTCCCAGCTCGGCTCCTCCGCCGCCGAGCTCGGCGCCCCGCCGCTGCACCAGTGCCAGCACCTGGAGCACGCCGTCGTGCACCGCGCGGGCCAGGCGGGCACGCTCCGCGGCCGCCGCGGCGCGTCGCTCGGCCACGTCCCGCTCGGCGGCCATCTGCTGCAGGGAGCCGCACATGTAGCCGACGATCGGGCCCCCGATGAGGATGAGGAAGACGTTGCCGTAGTTGGCCTGCGTGACGTCGTCACGGACCAGCAGGTCGGTCGCGGCGAGGACGGCGCCGGCCACGAGGCCGCCGACCCAGCGGTAGTGCACCGCCCAGGCCAGCAGCGCGCCCGCGATCCAGAAGCCGGGCACGGTGGCGTTGAAGGCCTCCCCCTTGACCAGCGGCGTGACGAGCAGCAGCCCGACCGCCACCGCGAGGTCCGCCAGCAGCAGCGGGAGCCGGCGGCGGCGCGGGTCGGCGTACAGGACGACCGCGGTGAGGGTCCAGACCGCCATGGCGACCACGCAGGCGACCCCCGCGAGCGGCCGCTCGAAGTTCTCCGCGCGGTAGAGGTTGAGCCCGACCGCGTTCGCCAGGGTGACGGCACGCAGCACAGCGAGCGCCTGGTGCAGGCGACCCTCGACCGCGACGGCCGCTCCGCTGCGCCGCGACAGCGGGCGGAGGAGGTCCCTCAGGACGCCTTCTTCCGCTCGTCCGACGCCGCGTCCGCCTGCTCGGCCCGGTCCGCCTTGTCGGCCTTCTCGGCGCGCTCGGCCTTCTCGGCCTTCTCGGCCTTCTCGGCCTTCTTGGCCTCCTCCTTGGCGCGGGAGGCGTACATGTCGACGTACTCCTGCCCAGAGAGACGCATGATCTCGTACATGATCTCGTCGGTCACCGAGCGCAGGATGTAGCGGTCGTTGCTCATCCCCTCGTAGCGGGAGAAGTCGAGCGGTCGGCCGAAGCGGACGACCGGGCGGGTGAAGGTCCCGAACGTCTTCCCCGGAGGGGCGACCACGTCGGTGCCCACGACGGCGACGGGGATGACGGGCACACCGGTCTCGAGCGCCAGCCGGGCGACGCCCGTCTTGCCGCGGTAGAGCCGACCGTCGTGGCTGCGGGTGCCCTCGGGGTAGATCCCGAAGAGGTGGCCCTCGCCGAGGATCCGCTTCGCCGCGGTCAGGGCACCCTCCGCGGCCGAGGCGCTGCCGCGGTCGATCGGCACCTGGCCGGCGCCGGAGAAGAACTGCTTCTGGAACCAGCCCTTGATGCCCGGGCTGGTGAAGTACTCCGCCTTGGCCACGAAGGTGACCCGACGCGGGAGGGTGAGCGGCATGAACAGCCAGTCGGCGTAGGAGAGGTGGTTGCTGGCCAGGATGGCCGGCCCCTCCTCGGGCACGTGCTCGGCGCCCTCGGTGTGCGGACGGAAGACGACCCGCAGGAGCGGGCCGAGTGCGATCCACTTGAGGAACCAATAGAACACGCCACGCACCTTCCACGACCCCGCCCGGACGGGCCAACAGTAGACCTACGCTGCGCCCATGACGATCCACCCGCTCGCGTCGCCGCTCTCGGTCCCCGCCCGCCCCGAGCTGACGGGCGGGCGCCGCGTCGCGGTGCTGCTCAGCCACGGGTTCACCGGGCAGCCCGCCTCGGTCAAGCCGTGGGGCGCGGCGGTCGCCGAGCACGGGTACGCCGTGGAGGTGCCGCGGCTGCCCGGCCACGGCACGTCGTGGCAGGAGTGCAACACCACGACGTGGGACGACTGGTACGCCGAGCTGGCCGGTGTCTTCGAGCGCCTGGCGCGCGAGCACGACGCCGTCGTCGTCGGCGGGCTGTCGATGGGCGGCGCCCTCTCGCTCCGCCTGGCCGCGGACCAGGGCGCCCGCGTCGCCGGCGTGGTGCTCGTCAACCCCGCCCTGGCGACCCGTCGACGCGACGTGCGGCTGCTGCCCCTGCTCAAGCGGGTGGTGCCCTCCTTCCCCGGGATCACCAACGACATCAAGCGGGCGGGTGCCGACGAGCACGGCTACGCACGCACCCCGCTCCGCGCGGCGCACTCCATGTTCCGCGCCTGGCCGGCGCTGGTCGCGGACCTGCCGCGCGTCACCGCGCCGCTGCTCTACCTGCGCTCGACCGTCGACCACGTGGTCGACGACCTCACCCAGCCGCTCGTGGTCTCCCGGGTCTCCTCCCGCGACGTCACGGAGGTGTCGCTCGAGCAGAGCTACCACGTGGCGACCCTCGACCACGACGCCCCGCGCATCAACGAGGAGACGGTGGCGTTCGTGCGGCGTGTGGGCGCGGCGTAGCCTCGGTCCCGTGCAGCGCGACGACGAGGACGACGCCTGGCGCTCCATCGTCGAGAACTACGGCGAGCGGCCGCAGATCGACGACGAGCCGCCGCCTGCCCGCGAGCGCCCCACCCCTCCGGCGGACGACCCGGCGCCCGACCCCGCGGACGTCACCGGCGCCGCGGGCCCCGGCCACCCGGGACACCCGGAGGACCCGGACGAGGTCGACTCGGACCTGGGGAAGGCCGACGGGGAGCGGTTCATCCCGCCCCAGGCTCCGCCGCTGCCCCGCCCCCGCGGGCTGCGTGCCGTCGCCTGGGCCGGCGTGCTCGGCGCGCCGGCGGTGCTCCTGGTCTTCACGGTGCTGGGCGTGGACCTGCCCGACCTGGTCGTGCAGGCCCTGGTCGCCTGGTTCGTCGGCGGCTTCGTCTACCTGGTGTGGACGATGCCGCGAGGCCCCCGCGACCCGTGGGACGACGGCGCGAAGCTCTGACCGTCTCGTGGTCCGAGGCCGGTCAGGCGCGGGTCTGACGGGCGAGCAGCGCCGCGCCGACGATGCCGGCGTCGCCGCCGAAGTGGGCCCGGACCACCTCGGGCAGGTCGCGGTGCTCGGAGCCGACGAGCGAGCGGGCCAGCGCGGCCCGCGCCGGGTCCAGCAGCAGGTCGGCGGCGGCCGACACGCCGCCCCCGACCACCACCAGGGGCGGGTCGAAGGCTGCGACGAGGTTGGCCACTCCCACCCCCAGCCAGTCCCCGACCGTGCCGAAGGCCTCGAGCGCGGCACGGTCGCCACCGCTCGCGGCCTCGGTCACCATGGGCCCCGTCAGTGCCTCGGGGTCGCCGCCGCACGCCGCGGTCAGCGCCGTCGGCACCCGACCGACGCGGCTGCGGGCGGCGCGGACGAGGGCGTTGCCGCTGGTGTACTGCTCCCAGCAGCCCTCGCCCCCGCACTCGCAGGGCCGTCCGTCCGGGACGACCTGCATGTGCCCGAACTCGCCCGCCATGCCGTTGCGGCCGCGGTGCACCCGGCCGCCGAGGACCACCCCGCCACCGATGCCGGTGCCCATGGTCACGAGGAGGAAGTCCGGCTCGTCGCGGGCCGCGCCGAGGGTCGCCTCGGCCCGGGCGGCGCAGTTCGCGTCGTTGTCGAGGACGACAGGCACGTCCCACCGCGACTGCAGGCGCGCCCGCACCTCCTCCCCCCGCCACGGCAGGTGCGGCGCGAAGACCACCCGTTCTCCCACCGCGTCGACGAAGCCGGCCGCGGCGATCCCGACGCCGGCGACCCGGCGTCCGGCGGCGACCTCGGCGACCGCCTCGGTCAGCGCCTGCTCGACCAGCGCCACCTCGACCCGCCGGCCCGGCGTGGCCCGACGAGCGGTACGCCGGACGCCGCCGTCGGGATCCACCTCGCCGGCGAGCACCTTGGTGCCGCCGACGTCGACGCCGATGTAGAGGTCGGTGGAGGAGTCGGTGGAGGGGTCGGTGTGGGTGTCGCTGCTCATCGCTGCCCGGACGCCACCCTCAGTGCCGCGCGAGGTCGGCGGCGCCGATGAGGCCGGCACGGTTGCCGAGCCGGGCCTTGCGGATCTCGAGGCTCGGCCGGTGGCCCCGGCCGGTGAGCTGCGCCGCGAAGGCCGTCCGGACGGGCCCGAGCAGGAGCTCACCGGCTTCGCTGACGCCTCCCCCGATCACCACGGCCGCCGGGTCGAGGACGGCGGTGAGCGAGGCGATGCCCTCGCCGAGCCAGCGGCCGACCTCGGCCAGCTGCTCGACGGCGAACGCGTCGCCCTCGCGGGCGGCCTCGGTGATCAGCGGCCCGGTGATGGCCAGCGGGTCACCGCCGGCGCGGTCCAGCAGGTCCCGCGCGAGCAGCGAGCCCTCCACCGCGGCGGCCCGGGCGTCGCGGACGAGCGCGCTGCCGCTGGCGTACTGCTCGAAGCAGCCGCGGTTGCCGCACCCGCACCGGATCCCGTCCGGGACCACCCGCATGTGGCCGATCTCCGCCGCCACCCCGAAGGCCCCGCGGTGGAGCCGGCCGTCGAGGACCAGCCCTCCGCCGACACCGGTGCCCACGGTGACCAGGAGCAGGTCGTCGACGTCGTGGGCGGCACCGAAGACGAACTCCCCCCAGGCGGCGGCGTTGGCGTCGTTCTCCACGACCACCGGCAGGTGGACGCGCGCCTCGAGCCCCGCCTGGAGATCGACGTTGCGCCAGGCGATGTTGGGCGCGAACATCACCACGGACCGGGACTTGTCGACGTAGCCGGCCGCGCCGACGCCGACCGCCGCGATCTCGTGGCGCGTCGCCAGCTCGCCGACCAGGCCAGCGATCGCGTCCTCGATGGCCTCGACGTCGGTCGCCGGCGACTCCACCCGGAGCTCCTCGAGGATGGTGCCGCGCTCGTCCACGACACCGCCGGCGATCTTGGTGCCACCGACGTCCACCCCGCACGTGAGCGTCATCCCTCGTCCTCCGGCCAGTCCTCGTCGAGATCGATGTGCTGCACGCCCCCGGAGGCCGGCGGCCTCGGCTGCCCGGCGCCGCCAGGTCCGGTGCGGCGCTCCGGCGGCACCGTCGTCGCCAGCATCCCGGCCGCGGCCTGCAGGAGCGACGAGGCGGCGTTGGCGAGGTGGCTGCGCACCTCCGGGCTCGTCTGCCGCACCGCGTGCACGGTGCGGCAGATCGGGCAGTAGCTGCACTGGGTGGCCGTCGCTCCGGCTTCGGCCGTCAGGTGCTCCTCGACCTCGCGGGCGGCGGCAGCGGCCTGCCCGGCCAGGCCGGCGAGGCCCGTGCCCTGCTGGTCGGCCCAGTCCGAGATCGCGCCGAACAGCTTCGCGGCCTCCTCGCCGACGCTGCCGACCTGGTCCGACCGGGGGTCGGCCTGCGGCTCGTCGGGACGCTGGTCGTCGCTCATGCCGGCTCCTCCTGCGCCGCGGCCGGCTCGCGGAACCGGACCTGGAGCTCACCGTCCTCGACCCGGGCGCCGGCCACCTCCAGCCGCGCCAGCCCGGCGGGCAGGGTGAGCAACCGGCGGTAGGAGCCGACCGTCACCACGAGCTCGTCGTGCTTGCGCGCGAGGTCGACCTGGTCCCGGCTGACCAACGGCAGGCGCAGGTGCAGCACGGCGCCGCCGGTGGTGCGGGTGACCCGGAACGCCGCGTCCCCGGTCGGCGCGGCGAGCGGGTCGTCGTCGCCGTACACCTCGGCGGCCAGCGCGCCGAGGGCTGCGACCCCCACCGGTTCGGCCGGCCGGTAGAGCGAGCGCCAGACCGGCAGCCCCGCGAACGACTGGTCGACCTCGGCGAGCACCTGCTCCTGCGCCGCCACCCATCCCGCGCGCCAGTCGTCGCCCTGCGCGGCGGGGAAGACACGGTTGGCGATCACACCGTCCACGCGGTAGCCGTACAGGGAGAGCGTGGTCCAGCTGCGTCGGGCCTCGGCCGCCACGACGCCCTCGGGAGTCAGCACGAGCCGGACGCTCGCGTCGGGTCCCTGGAGCAGCGCACGGACCTCGTCGAGCTCGCCGTGCAGCCGCTCGACCGCCTCGAAGACGCTCCCCCCGGGCATCGGGACCCCGGCGGCTCTGCTGAGCACCGGCCGCAGGCTCTTGACGACCCGCGCCTGCACGGGGAAGACCCGCTGCATGTACCAGCCCAGCGCTTCGGGCAGGGCCAGCAGGCGCAGGGTCTCCGCGGTCGGCGCGCAGTCGACCACGACCACGTCCCACTCCCCCGACAGTGCCTGGGCGCGCAGCTCGAGCAGGGCGAGCACCTCCTCGGCGCCCGGCACCACGGTGAGCTCCTCGGCGGCGAGCGGGTCGACCCCGGCCACCTCGAGGACGGAGAGCAGGTAGCGCTGGATCTCCGCCCACGACTCCTGGAAGCGCAGCTGCGCGTCGACCTGCTGGACGAAGAGCCGGTCCGCCACCCTGGTCGGCCCGGCTCCGACCGGCACGCCGAAGGCGTCGGCCAGCGAGTGCGCCGCGTCGGTGGAGAGCACCAGGGTGCGGTGGCCCGCGGTGGCCGCGAGCGCCGCCGTACCGGCCGCGAGCGTGGACTTGCCGACGCCGCCCTTGCCGGTCAGGAGAAGGATGCGCATCCGTCGCGTCAGCGCGACTCGACGCGGTTCTTCAAGCCCTTGAGCGCCGTGTCGATCAGGATCTTCTCGCCCTTGCGCTTGAGCATGCCGATCAGCGGGATGGAGACGTCGAGCGCCAGCCGGTAGGTGACCTCGGTGGAGCCGCCCAGGTCACGCAGGACGTAGGCGCCGTCGAGGGCGCGCAGCATCTTGCCCTCGACGAGGGTCCAGGTGACCTCGCGGTCGCCGTCCCACTGGTACTCCAGCGTGTACTCGTCCTTGATCGGCGAGACGTCGAGCGCGAAGAAGACGCGCTCGGCCCGACCGGCCGCGGGACCGGAGGTGTAGGTGGAGACCACGTCAGCGGTCTGCACGCCCTTCGCCCACCGTGGGTAGGACTCGAAGTCGGCGATCACGGCCATCACGTCGGCCGGCGCGGCGTCGACCGTGATCGACGACGTGGTCTGTTCGGCCATGGCGGAGGCCCCCTCGCGTGCCGGGTCGGATGACGGCTGGTGACCGCGCGGACGTCGGCCGGCCCGGTCGGATCGGCAGCGTACCGGATGGGAAGCGGCCCTCCGGGCGGCGGTAGCCTGCGGCGGTGCGCCCGCCCGGGGCGTTCCGCGAGCATGCCTGGAGGAGACAGCGTGCGGGAGTTCTCCACGCCCCTGACGATCAAGGTGCCGGCCACCGGGAACCTCACCGACGACGTGGTGACCAACGCCGCCGAAGCGCCTGACGCCGTGGTCTTCAGCCGCCCGTCGACCGAGGCCGGCGAGGACGGCTGGACCGACGTCACGGCGGCGGCGTTCCTCGCCGAGGTCACCGCCGTCGCCAAGGGCCTGCTGGCTGCCGGCATCGCGCCGGGCGACCGGGTCGCGCTGATCTCCAAGACCCGCTACGAGTGGACCCTGCTCGACTACGCCATCTGGTTCGCCGGCGCCGTCACCGTCCCCGTCTACGAGACCTCCTCCGCCGAGCAGGTCGGGTGGATCCTGCGCGACAGCGGCGCGCGCGCCGTCGTGGCGGAGACCGCGGAGCACGTCGCCCGGGTCAGCGAGGCGCGAGCCGGGCTGGACGACCTCCACCACGTCTGGTCGATCACCGACAACGCGGTGGACGTCCTCGTTCGCCTGGGGGCCGACGTCAGTGACGACGAGCTCGAGCGGCGGCGGAGCGCGGTCACGCCGCTCGACCTGGCGACGCTCATCTACACCTCCGGCACGACCGGGCGGCCGAAGGGGTGCATGCTCACCCACGGCAACTTCATGTTCGAGCTGGGCGTCGCGGTCGACGAGCTGGACCGGCTCTTCGACACCGAGGACTCCTCGACGCTGCTCTTCCTGCCGCTCGCGCACGTCTTCGCCCGGATCATCCAGGTCGGCTGCGTGAAGTCGCGGACCCGGCTCGGCCACAGCGCCGACATCAAGAACCTCCTCCCCGACCTGCAGGCCTTCCGCCCGACGTTCATCCTGGCGGTCCCGCGCGTCTTCGAGAAGGTCTTCAACACCGCCTCGCAGAAGGCGACCGCCGAGGGGCGCGGGAAGATCTTCGACCGCGCCGCCGACGTGGCGATCGCCTGGTCCCGCGGGCAGGACCGCCGCCGCGGCCCGTCGCTCGCCGTGCGGGCCCAGCACGCGCTCTTCGCCCGGCTCGTCTACGGCAAGCTGCTCACCGCCCTCGGCGGGGAGTGCCGGTTCGCGGTGTCCGGAGGCGCGCCGCTCGGCGAGCGGCTGGGCCACTTCTACCGCGGCATCGGCCTCACCGTCCTCGAGGGCTACGGCCTCACCGAGACGACGGCGGCGCTCACGGTCAACCTCCCCGACGCGCAGAAGGTGGGCTCGGTCGGCCGCCCGCTGCCCGGCACCGCGGTGCGGATCGCCGACGACGGCGAGCTGCTCTTCCGGGGTGGGCAGGTCTTCGCCGGCTACTGGGAGAACGAGGACGCGAGCCGCGAGGTGCTCGAGGCAGACGGCTGGTTCCACACCGGCGACGTCGGCGAGGTCGACGACGAGGGCTTCGTCCGGATCACCGGGCGCAAGAAGGAGATCATCGTGACCGCCGGCGGCAAGAACGTCGCCCCGGCCGTGCTCGAGGACCGCCTCCGGGCGCATCCGCTCGTCGACCAGTGCCTCGTGGTCGGCGACGGCCAGCCGTTCATCGGGGCGCTCCTCACGCTCGACCGCGAGTCGCTGCCGGCCTGGGCCGAGGCTCACGGCAAGAGCGCCGACCCCGCGCACCTGGTCGACGACGCCGACCTGCGCGCGGCCCTCCAGACGGCCGTCGACGAGGCCAACAAGGCGGTGTCCCAGGCCGAGTCCATCCGCAAGTTCAGCGTCCTCGACGCCGAGTGGACCGAGGAGGGCGGCCAGCTGACACCGAGCCTCAAGCTCAAGCGGAGCGTCGTCATGCGGCAGTTCCGCGACGACGTCGAGGCGCTGTACGGCTGAGCCACCCGCCTGCCAGCCGGCCCATCGGCCGGGTCGCCCGCTGGTCGGTGGTCGGTGGTCCATACCACCCGTTCGGACTACGCGGTCCACCCTTCGGGTGACAAGCCGGGCGGTTCGGCCAATCCCAGCCGCAACACCCGGCACCGTCCCTAGCATGAGAGTCCGCTGCGACCGGCTCGGGAGGGAAGACCGGCCGCGGCCGCATGGGAATTGGCCGGGCCGCCGGGGGAGCAACCGACGGTCCCCACAGACGGGAACCTGTTGATGGACCGACGAAGGATCCTCCTCATCGCCGCCGCGCTGGTCGCGACGTTCGGTGTGGTGCTGGTGTTCCTCTACGTGCGCGGAGCCGACACCCGCGCGCAGGAGCGCTTCGAGACCACGGACGTGCTGCGCGTGACCACGCCGATCGCCAAGGGCGAGTCGATCGAGGACGCGCTGGCGGGCGGCAAGGTGGTCCTCCAGCCCGTCGCGCAGGACCAGCTGCTGCCCGGCGCGCTCACCGAGACGTCCACCATCGAGGGCCAGCTCGCGCTCGTGCCGATCTACCCGGGCGAGCAGCTGATCCCGTCGAAGTTCGGCGGCGCCACGGCGGTCTCCGCCGACACCGGCCTGCAGCTGCAGAAGGGCCAGGTCACCGCCACGGTCAACCTCACCGACACCGCGCGGGTCGCCGGCTTCGTCAACCCCGGGTCCGAGGTCGCCGTGTTCTTCAACGGCAGCGAGCCGACGACCGGCCAACCGTTCACCCGGCTGCTGCTGCCCAAGGCCACGGTGCTCGCCGTCGGCTCGACGACCCCGGTGTCGACCACCACCACGGACCAGACGGGTCAGCAGACGGTGGAGCAGCTCCCGCGCACGCTCATCACCCTGGCGTTGAGCCAGGACGACGCCGAGCGGGTCATGTTCGCCCAGGGCAACGGCGAGCTCGCGTTCGCGCTGGTCGGCGAGGACACCACCGTCCGGCGCGGGCCCGGCGTCACCACCCAGAACCTCTTCGGGTAGGTCGACGTGCCCGTCGTCGTCGATCCCGAGAACGAGACCCTCGCCTCCCTGCTCGCGGCTCTGCCCACCGGCGCCCAGGGAGTCGGGTCCGTCGACCGGATGCTGGCCTGGCTGACCCAGCACAGCGACGAGTACGTCGTGGTGCTCGGCCCGCACGTCTCGCTGGAGGAGGCCGTCGGCGTCTGCGAGTCGCTGCGGACCACCCGGCCGACCGTGAGCGTCGTGCTGGTCCGCGGCACCCTCGACACGGCCACCCTGACGAGCGCCATGAAGGCCGGCGCCCGGGACGTGGCGCAGACCGAGGACCTGCCGGCCGTCGAGGCCGCGGTCGCCCGTGCCTACCAGCTGCACGTGGCGCTGCGGGGCCCCTCCGGCGCCGCACACGTCGGCAAGGTCGTCACCGTCTTCTCCCCCAAGGGCGGCGTCGGCAAGACCACCATGGCGGTGAACCTGGCGCTGGCCCTCACCGACCGGGGCGCGCGCAAGGTCTGCCTCGTCGACCTGGACCTCGCCTTCGGCGACGTCGCCATCACCATGCAGCTCTTCCCGACCCACTCGATCGAGCAGGCCGTGGGCGCGGAGGACAGCCTCGACGTGGCCATGCTCGAGGGGCTGCTCACCCGGCACCACGAGTCGCTGATGGTGCTGGCGGCGCCGCCCCACCCCGACGTCCGGGAGCGGGTGAGCGCACAGCTGGTCACCCGGGTGCTGCGGACGCTGCGGGAGAACTACGACTACATCGTCGTCGACACCGCGCCCGCCTTCGACGAGCAGACGCTCACGGCGCTCGACGAGACCGACGAGTGCGTGATCGTCGCCACGCTCGATGTGCCCACGCTGAAGAACGTCAAGGTCGCGCTGGAGACGATGGAGATGCTCAACATCGCCCAGGACCACCGGCACCTGCTGCTGAACCGGGCCGACGACGCGGTCGGGATCGGGCCGGACAAGGTCGAGGCGATCCTCGGCATGGGCGTCGCCGCCCGGGTCGAGAGCTCGATCGACATCGCCGCGGCCACCAACTCCGGCACGCCGATCGTGCTGGAGAAGCCCACCCACCAGTCGAGCACCGCGATCCGCGAGCTGGCCGCCCACCTCGCGGGCGACTCGGTCGCGGCACCGACGTCCGCCTCGACCCCTGACCAGACCGCTGTCGAGACGACCGAGAGCGACCGGGTCGCCCGCCGGTTCCGCCTCCGGAGATGACGCCATGACCTCTCTTTCCGACCGCATCGCCGCCGCCCGCCGCGCCGCCCCGGCCGACGGTCCGACCCCGCCCCAGGACCCCGCGACCGGGTCGGGCGAGCACCGCGCCGACGTCCCGACCGATGCCCGTGCCGCCGGCTCCGGGACCGTCGACACGGTGGTGATCGCCCCGCCCGCGGACGCCGCCCCGACCACGACGAACGCCCGCAAGAAGGCCGACGCCCCGGTCCGCCGTACGCTCGGCGGCTCGCAGACCGACCGGATCGAGGAGCTCAAGGGCAGCGTCCACGCCGAGCTGCTCCAGCAGCTGGGCCCCCACCTCTACGACTCCGAGATGGACCAGGACGAGCTCGACCAGCGGGTCCGCACGGTCCTGGCCGACGTCATCTCCTCGCAGGACCGGCCGCTGAGCAGCGGCGACCGGGCCCGGGTGACCCAGGAGATCAGCGACGACATCCTCGGGTACGGGCCGATCCAGCCGTTCCTGCGGGACCCCGACGTCTCCGAGGTCATGGTCAACGGCTACGACTCGATCTGGCTGGAGAAGAACGGCCGCCTCACGCCGGTCGACGCCCACTTCGTCGACGAGGCCCACCTGCGGCGGACCATCGACAAGATCGTCTCCAGGATCGGTCGCCGGGTCGACGAGTCGAGCCCGATGGTCGATGCCCGGCTCCCCGACGGCAGCCGCGTCAACGCCGTCGTCCCGCCGCTCGCGGTCGACGGCTCCGCGCTCACCATCCGCAAGTTCGCCACCGACCCCCTCACCGCCGAGGACCTCGTCAAGTTCGGCTCCCTCACGCCGCAGACCCGTGACTTCCTCGACGCCTGCGTGCGTGGCCGGCTGAACATCATCGTCTCGGGCAGCACCGGCGCCGGCAAGACGACCACCCTGAACGTGCTGTCGTCGTTCATCCCGGACGACGAGCGGATCGTCACCATCGAGGACGCCGCCGAGCTCCAGCTCAAGCAGGACCACGTCGTCCGCCTGGAGTCGCGGCCCGCGAACATCGAGGGCAAGGGCGCCATCTCGATCCGCGACCTGGTCAAGAACAGCCTGCGCATGCGACCCGACCGGGTCATCGTCGGCGAGGTCCGCGACGCCTCCGCCCTCGACATGCTCCAGGCGATGAACACCGGCCACGACGGCTCCATCTGCACCCTGCACTCCAACGGTCCGCGCGACACGCTCTCGCGCATGGAGACGATGGTGCTGATGGCCGGCATGGACCTGCCGGTGCGCGCCATCCGGGAGCAGGTCGCCTCCGCGGTGGACCTCATCGTCCACCAGACCCGGTTCAAGGACGGCTCGCGTCGGATCACCCACCTCACCGAGGTGGAGCGGATGGAGGGCGACGTCATCACGCTGCAGGACATCTTCGTCTTCGACAACACGGCGGGCTTCGACGCCGAGGGCCGGACGCTGGGCCGGCTGCGCGCGACCGGGCTGCGGCCGAAGTTCCTCGAGAAGATGGCCTACGCCAACGTCACGGTCGACCCGATGCTGTTCGTGACGGACCGGATCTGATGCGCCGCCTGGTCGTCCTGCTGCTCGCCCTGGGCGCGGCGCTGCTCGCCGTCCTGGCGCCCACCGCCGCGTCCGCCGCGGACGGGTCGGTCGCGCACGTCGAGACCACCGAGGAGGGCCTCCAGGTCCTCGTCTCCGTCCCCGCCGGTGCCGACGTCGACCTGGACGGG
The DNA here is from genome assembly GCF_051280745.1 of Nocardioides ureilyticus. Taxonomy (NCBI): domain Bacteria; kingdom Bacillati; phylum Actinomycetota; class Actinomycetes; order Propionibacteriales; family Nocardioidaceae; genus Nocardioides; species Nocardioides ureilyticus. The sequence continues at coordinate 36,543 of NZ_JBNCOG010000013.1, forward strand.
GTGACCGTCACGATCGCGGGCCGGGAGGCCCCGGCGACCGCCGTCCCCGCCGGGACGTCCACCGCCGTGCAGCGCACCGCGGTGCTGGCGATCGACACGAGCAACTCCATGCGCGGCGACCGGTTCGGGTCGGCGAAGATGGCGGCGCTCACCTTCGCCCGGACCCTGCCGGAGGACGTCGAGCTCGGCATCGTCACCTTCGACAGCGACGTCGAGGAGGCGCTCGCACCGACCACCGACCGCGGAGCGGCGCGCGACGTCATCCGCTCGCTCGAGCTGAGCCGCCGGACCAGGCTGTACGACGGCGTCCTCGCCGCGGTGGACATGGCCGGTGCCGAGGGCCAGCGCACGCTGCTGGTGCTCTCCGACGGCGCGGACACCTCCGGAACGCCGCTGGAGGAGGTCACCGCGGCGGTGGCCGACTCGGGCGTGCTGCTCGACGTGGTCGCGCTCGAGCAGCGCGAGGAGGCGCTCGCGTCGCTGGGTGAGCTGGCCGGCGCCGCCTCCGGACGGGTCGTGGAGGCGAGCCGCACGGCACTGGCCGAGACGTTCTCGGCCGAGGCCGACGCGCTGGCCCGCCAGGTCGCCGTGAGCACGTCGGTCCCCGACGGCGTCACCACCACCGAGGCCAGCGTCGAGGTCACGCTGCCCACCGGGGCCGGGCCGGTCGTCGCCCGCGCCTTCACCACCGTGCAGGACTCCGTCCCGTCCGCCCCGACCGCGGCTCCGGCCGTCGTCGACAACGCCGGCTGGGTGCCACCGGACTGGGTGATGTACGCCGGGGTCGGCACCCTCGGTCTCGGTCTGCTCGCGGGCGCCGTGCTGCTGGTGCCGGCACCCGCCGGCCGCCCGGACCCGCTCGAGCGGCTCGCCGAGTACACCGCACGCAGCAAGGCCGGCGGCGCGCCCGCCGGCCCTAAGGTCGACACCGACCAGGCGCTCACCCATGCCAAGGACGCCGCGGCGAACGTGTTGCGACGCAACAAGTCCGTCGACGCCCGGATCACCCACCGTCTCGAGGCTGCCGGCAGCGAGCTGAAGTCCGCGGAGTGGCTGCTCGTGCACGCGGCGATCCTCGTCGCCGCCGGTCTGGTCGGGCTGCTGCTGGGTGGCGGCAACCTCGTCATCGGCCTGCTCTTCACCGCGCTGGGCGCGGTCGGGCCGTGGGTCTACCTCGGACTGCGGCGGTCGCGGAGGCGCAAGAAGTTCAACGCGCTCCTCCCGGACACCCTGCAGCTCATGTCCGGCTCGCTCGCCGCCGGACTGTCCCTCGCCCAGTCGGTCGACACCATCGTCCGGGAGGGCAGCGACCCCGTCTCCACCGAGTTCAAGCGCGTGCTCGTCGAGACCCGGCTCGGCATCCCCCTGGAGGACGCCCTCGAGGGCGTCGCCGAGCGGTTCGACTCCAAGGACTTCGAGTGGGTCGTCATGGCGATCAAGATCCAGCGCCAGGTCGGCGGCAACCTCGGCGAGCTGCTCGACACGGTCGGTGCGACCATGCGTGAGCGGGAGTACCTGCGCCGCCAGGTCGCGGCGCTCGCCGCCGAGGGGAAGCTGTCCGCATGGGTCCTCGGCGGGCTGCCGCCGCTGTTCATGCTGTACCTCTTCTTCACGCAGCGCGACTACGTCATCGTGATGTTCACCGAGCCGCTGGGCATACTGATGCTCATCGGCGCGGGGGTCATCCTCAGCGTGGGCGTGTTCTGGATGAGCAAGCTGGTCAAGGTGGAGGTGTGAGATGACGCTGCTGTTGATCCTCGGCGTCGTCCTCGTCGTCGTCGCCCTCGTCCTCCTCGCGACCGCGCTGGCGCCGGCCGAGTCGGCCACCTCCGGGGTCGCCCGCTCGCTCGCGGCGATCCAGGCGATCTCGATCGCGCCGAAGGAGCTCCGCGACGAGCTCGACCGCCCGTTCGCCGAGCGGGTGCTCGAGCCGCTCCAGGCCCGGGCGCTGAAGGTGGGACGTCGCCTGACCGGGGCCGACTCCGCCGAGCGCATCCGCCGGAAGCTCGACTTCGCGGGCAACCCGCGGGACTGGTCGGTCGACCGGGTGGTCTCCGGCAAGGTCATCGGCGCCCTGGCGCTGGCCGCCGTCGGGCTGGCATTCAGCCTGCTGCTCGGCGTGGGCCTGCCCATGAAGATCCTGATGGTGGCCGGCGGCCTGGTCGCGGGATTCTTCGCCCCGGACCTGTACCTGTACCAGAAGACCTACGACCGCACCGAGCGCATGCAGCGCGAGCTGGCCGACGCGATCGACCTGATGACGATCAGCGTGGAGTCCGGCCTCGGCTTCGACGCCGCGCTGCAGCAGGTGGCACGAAACACCGAGGGCCCGTTGGCCGAGGAGTTCTCCCGGGTACTGAGGGAGATGCAGATCGGGCAGGGCCGTGCCGCCGCGCTGCGCGCGCTGGGCGACCGCACGAACGTCGACGACCTCAAGGGTTTCGTGGGCGCCATGGTGCAGGCCGACTCCTTCGGCATCCCCATCGGCCAGGTGCTGCGGGTGCAGTCCGGCGAGATGCGGGTCAAACGGCGGCAGCGCGCCGAGCACAAGGCCCAGCAGGTGCCGGTGAAGATCACCGTCCCGCTGATCTTCTGCATCCTGCCCTGCCTCTTCATCGCGGTCATGGGACCAGCCGTGATCTCCATCATGGAGAACATGGGGTGACCATTCCGGACCTGCCGTTCGCACGCCTCACCCTGGCGGCGCGCGGCTTCGTCCTGCTCGCCCTCCTCGTCCCGGTCGTCGTCACCCGCGACGTCACCCTGCTGCTGGCCCTGCTGGCCATCGGCTCGACCTGGGCCGTGGTCCAGCTCGCGGAGTTCCGGCCGAGCGTCTCGACGTTCGTCGCCACCACCTTCGACGCGGTCGTCGTCGGCCTGGCCTGCGGCCTGACCTCCCAGGACGTTCTCGTTATCCTCGCCGCCCTGGCCGTCCCGCCCTTCACCGCCGGCCTGCACCGGGGCATCCACGGCGTGGTCCTGGCCATGTCGGCGCAGCTGGTCACCTTCGTCGGTGTGTCCGTCTTCGCCTACGAGGGGCTGCACGCCGACCAGGCGATCGGCATGTTCACCTGGAGCATCACCGGCCTCGGCCTCGGCTTCATCGCCACCTTCCTGCACTCGGCGATCGAGCGGTCCGCGGACCCGCTCGCCCCCTACCACTACGCCCAGACGCTGCTGCGGCAGCTGATCGACCTCTCCGGGGGCTTGAGCTCCGGGCTCGACCCGGCGGCCCTCGGCGGCGCCATCGTCAGCACCGTACGCGACGAGCTGCCGACCACGGCCCTGGTGCTGTACGTGCCCCGGGGCCCGGAGCTGACCCCCCTGGTGGAGAAGAACCTCGAGGTCGCCGACGGCTCCGACTGCGAGGGGATCGCCCGCCAGGCGTGGGCCAACCGGGAGCCGGTCGTCGCCGGAGGGGCCTTCGCCATCCCGCTCGACGACGCCGCCGTCGTCGCGGGCATCCTCTCCGACCGCCTCGACCCCGCGCGGCTGGACCTGTCCAGCAGGATCCTCGAGCTCCAGCGGCGGCTGGCGCCGAGTGCGGTCCACCTCGACACCGCCCTGCTGTTCTCCTCCTTCCGCGACGCCGCCACCGCCGACGAGCGTCGCCGGCTGGCGCGCGAGATGCATGACGGCGTGGCCCAGGACATCGCCTCCCTCGGCTACCTCGTCGACGCCCTCGCCGCCCAGCCGTCCTCGCCCGAGCAGGCCGAGCGGATCGGCATGCTGCGCGACCGCGTGTCCGAGGTCGTGGGCGAGGTCCGGCAGTCGGTGCTGACCCTGCGCACCAGCATCGGCGAGAGCCCGAGCCTCGGTGCCGCGATCAGCTCCGTCGCGCGGAACCTCAGCGAGGTGTCGGGGGTGCCGATCCAGGTCACGCTCGAGGAGCACACCACGCGGCTGCGCCCGGAGGTGGAGGCGGAGCTGTTCCGGATCACCCAGGAGGCGATGAACAACGCGATCAAGCACGCGCAGGCGTCGGTCATCGACGTGCACTGCCGGGTGCACGCCCCGCGGGCGATCATCACGGTCTCCGACGACGGGCGGGGGATGCAGGCTCCCCGGAGCGACTCGCACGGGCTGAAGATCATGCACGAGCGCGCCACGCTCATCGGTGGCAGGCTGGCCATCGACCCCTCCCCCGACGGCGGCCTCATGGTCACCGTGGCGGTGGGTACCGACCTCCCGTCCGGGGTCGACCTGGAACCCGAGAAGGTGAAGGCATGAGCGATCGACACACCCGCGTCCTCCTGGTCGACGACCACCAGCTGATCCGCGACGGGCTCTCCGGAGTCCTCGACATGGAGCAGGACATGTCCATCGTCGGCGTGGCCGCCACGGTCGCCGAGGCGCTGCGCAAGTACGACGAGCTCTCCCCCGACGTCGTCGTCACCGACCTGCAGCTGCAGGACGGCACCGGCCTCGACATCGTCCGCGCCGTCCGCAAGACCTCCGACACCACCGGCCTGATCGTGCTGACCATGCACTCCGGGGACGACCAGATCTTCGCCGCCATGCAGGCCGGCGCCTCCGGCTTCGTCGGCAAGGACGCCCCGTCGAGCGAGGTCGTCAAGGCCGCCCGGCACGCCGCGGTCTCGCCCCGCTCCTTCATCTGCACCGGGCTGGTGGGCGCGATGATGCGGCGGCAGGCCACGGAGTCCACCAAGCTCTCCGACCGCGAGCACGAGGTGCTCCTGCTCCTCGCCGACGGCCTCGGCGCCGCGCAGATCGGCGAGAAGCTCTACCTCAGCGAGTCGACCGCCAAGTCGCACATCGCGAAGATCTACCAGAAGCTCGGCGCCGCGAACCGGGCGCAGGCCCTGGTCACCGCCATGCGGATCGGGCTGCTCTCGAGCGTCAAGCCCGCCGACTCCTGACGGGCCGACGCCCACCTGGGTCACGACTGCCGCCGGGACGGGGTAGTCCGAACGGGCTATGCAGGTCGACACGGGATTCCGGCCCGGTAAAGGCGTGACTGCGGGAAGATTTTCCTTGTGAGGTTCTTCGGCCTCACGCCGGAGAACCACCCCCGTCACGTCCTCAAGGAGAACCAATCATGGTCGACTACCTGCGCACCCTGCTCAACGCCCGCCTCGCCCAGATGGAGGAGCGCGGCGCCTCCGCCGTCGAGTACGGCCTGCTCATCGCCGGCATCGCCGCCCTCATCGTCGTCGCCGTCTTCGCCCTCGGCCCGGTCGTCAAGGAGGCGTTCACCGAGACCTGCACGACGGTCGCTGCCAAGACGTCCGGCCCGTCTACCTGCTCCTCCTGATTCCACCTGTCGAAGGCCCCGGGATACCCCGGGGCCTTCGTCATCCCCGCACATGAAAAGCCACGGCGAGCCGGGCAAGCGAGCTGGGATGGCTGGCGAACAAGAGACCGGAGACCGTCGGCGGGGACACGTCGGCGAGCGATCGTGTCGCCAGCTGGACCTGCATGCTGACGAACGAGTCCGCCTCGCCGCTGGCCTCGAGCGCCTCCACGTCCGCCCGCGTCTCGACCTGCCGGCTGATCCCGTTCTGCACAGGCAGCGCCAGGAACGACGCCACCGCGACGAGCGCCAGCGCGGCCGGCACCACGGCCGCCCGATCGGCCCCCGGGAAGCCCCGACGCGCCAGCCCGCCGGCGCAGAGCCCCAGGGCCCCGACGGCGACCAGCGCCCCCACCGCGCCGAGCGCGGTGCCGACCAGGACGTCGTCGTTCGCGGCGTGGGCCAGCTCGTGCGCCACGACGGAGAGCACCTGGTCGGTCGGCACGTCCTCGACCAGGGTGTCGTAGAGGACGACCCGGTGCGTCGAGCCGAAGCCCGAGACGTAGGCGTTGAGCGTCGACGTGCGACGTGACGCGTCGGCGACCAGCACCTGCTCGACCTCGACGCCCATCTCGTCGGCAAGCTCGATGACGCCGTCCTTGAGGGGCCCGTCCGCCAGCGGGGTGAAGTCGTGGAAGGCCGGCTCGACCACGACGGGGTAGACGAACGAGCCCAGCACCACCAGCACCGCCAGCGCTCCCCCGACCACCGCGGGCCACACCCGCGGCAGGCGCCGGGCCAGCCCGACGACGACCAGCAGCACGAGCGACATCACGACGATGCCGAGCAGCTCGCTGCGCACCAGGTCCGCCGCGAAGCCGGCCCACGACCGGGTCGAGAGGCCGTGGTCGCGCCGATGGTCCTCCAGGGCGAGGGCGAACGGCAGGGTGACCAGTCGTCGGGTGAGCTCGACGGCCACGACGAGCACGACGACCTGGACCCACCACGGTCCCGGCGCACGCTCCGCCCAGGCCCGGCCGCGGCGGCTGAAGCCGAGCCAGCACGCCACCGCGATCGAGACCGCGAGCGACGACCAGCTCCACAGCCGGGCCCACCGCGAGTACTCCTCCGCGCGGGCCAGGTGGTCGGCGGTGAAGTAGTCCTCAGCGCGCACCGGCTCGACCGGCCCACCGGGCACCGGGTCCCACGGCACCAGCCACCAGGCCAGCGCGACGAGGAGGAGGCCGCCGCCGACCACCATCACCCAGGCGGTACGGCGGGCGGCGGGTGTCACGCCGCCAAGTCTGACAGGCGCTGCCGCCACGCCTCCACGAGCTGGGCCTCGGTCCATCCGGCGACCGCTCGGAGGGCGTCGTCGACGCCGCGCCGCTCCGCGAGCCGGTAGAACCGCACGAGGCCGCCCTCCCCGACCCGGTCGGCGAGGACGACGGTGGCGAGCCAGGCGGCCTCGTAGGCCGCGCCCAGGTGCGCGTCGCCGGTGTCGAACTCCGCCGGACCTGGCAGAGCCGTCGGGAGGCCGTCCTCGCGGACCTGCTCGACCACCTGGCCGGCCGTGGTCGAGAGCGGCAGGTCGACGCCCGCGAGGGCGACGTAGTCGGCGAACCCCTCGAGCAGCCACAGCGGCAGGTCGCTCAGCGGCGCACGCGTGGCCACGTGGGTGGCCTCGTGGCTGATCACCACCTGGGCACCCTGCGGGCGCAGCGAGCCGAGGACGTCGGGGTTGACGTAGACGTGCAGCGGCGCGTCCGGCGCCACGGAGCCGTCCGGCGCGGCAGTGACGGCGGCGATGGCTGCGTACTGCTCCTGCTCGGCGCCCAGCGACCGGTCGAGCGCCCCTCCGCTGGACGGGACCTCGACGACGAGGCTCGGGCTCCAGTCCTCGAGGACGTCGCGGACGACCGGCACCGCGGCCCGGGCCCGAGCGGCCACCGCGTCGAGGTCCGCGTCGGGGTCCCCCAGCACGAGCACGCCGGGCGAGCGGCGCACGCCGACGGGGCCGTCGAGCCACAACGGGGTCCGGCCCGAGCCGCCGCCGATGTCGACGACGTCGGCCTCCGTGCCGTCGGCGGCCAGCCGGACCTCGACCTCGGTGCTGGCCGGCCGCTCGTCGAAGCCCTCGAACCGCCAGGTCGCCTCGACGGCGACCAGTGCCCCGTCCTCCGTGGGCGCGACGTCGTCGACGTACCGGAGCGAGAAGTCGGCCACCTCCAGCCGGTCGGCGTTGCGGACCACCGCCTCCAGCAGCTCCTCGTCGCCCAGGTCGCCGACCGCCGCCACGTCGCGGTCCGTCACGGCGTCCTCCAGCCGCTCGAGGGCGCTGGTGACCGACGCGCGCCCGAGGGCCTCCGGGCCCCTGCCACCGGGCGTGGCGACGTATGCGTCGTCACGCCCGACGTACCAGCCGACGAGAGCCACCGCAGCCAGCGTGAACGCCACGAGGCCGGCCACCCAGCGACGTGGGTGGCCGGCCTCGCGGGCCGTGCTGGGCTCAGCCAGGGCGCACCGCGCCGACGTACGGCATCGAGTGGAGGCCGGCGACGTTGACCCCCGTGCCGGGGTTGGCGGCGTGGGCGATCATCCCGTTGCCGATGTACATGCCCACGTGGCTGATCGGGCTGTAGTAGAAGACCAGGTCGCCGGGCTGGAGGTCGCTCTCGGAGACGCGGGCGCCGGAGGCGAACTGGGCGCTGGAGGAGTGCGGCAGTGCGACGCCGGCCTGCGCCCAGGCCATCATCGTGAGGCCGGAGCAGTCGAAGGCGTTCGGGCCGGCGGCGCCGTAGACGTAGGCGTCGCCGACCTGCGCCATCGCGTAGGCGACGGCGGCGGCGGCCCGTCCGGAGGCGGGCACGTCGGCGGGCGCCGGGTCGCGGGTGGTGGAGCGCGAGACGAGCGCCTGGCGCTCCTCCTCCTCAAGCCGGCCGAGGAGGGACTCGGCCTCTCGCAGCTTCGCCTCGATCGTGGCCTTCTCGTCGGCGAGCTGCTGCTCGACGTCGGCCACCTCGTCGGCGCGCTGCTCGGTGGCCCGGCGCCGGATGTCGAGGGCCTTCAGCTCGGTGGTGTAGTCGCCGAACATCTGGTTCTGCAGGTCGTCGAAGGCGGACATGGTCGAGAGCTCGGCGAGGAAGCCCTGGGGGTCCTCGGAGACGAGGACCTGGCCGACCGCGGAGAGGCTCTGGCCCTGGTACTGGCGGACGACGGAGCGCTCGACCTGCTCGCGCACGGCTTCGAGGCGGTCGTCCTGGCGGTCCTCGTCGGCCGCCAGCGAACGCAGGTCCCGGTTGAGCTCACGCAGCTCGATCCGCGCGTCGTTGTAGCGCTCGGAGGCCTGCTCGGCCTGGTGGTAGAGCCGCTCGACGCGTGCCTGGACGTCGTCGATGTCCGGCTCGGCCTGGGCGGGTCCGGAGGGGCCGAGGCCGATGGCGCCGACGAGGGTGAGCCCGGTGAGGGTGGTGACGATGCGCTTGCGGCCGTTGAGCACGGGCGGGCGGTCTCCTCGTGTGTCGTACGCCTACCGGGTGAGCTGACGGGTTCGGGCACGACAGGCCCTACGCCCGCTCCCCGCCGCACTGCGACGTCTCGCGGGTGATTCACCCCAGTGGCGCCGCGGGCGGCGCCGGTGGTTCCCCGGCTCCCGGCCCACCGAGGCGGGTCGGAACTCGACGCGACGCCCGCGCGAACCGGGTGGTCCACTGCGACGAGCGCCTGAGGCAGCAGGTTAGTCGTCGCCCGGGCCGGCGGCCAAACTTCTCCGGTTCGTCCCCGGAGATCTCGGGCACACCGCCCCGCCCTGTGCCCGGCGACCGGCTCAGGCGGACTCCGCGTCGTAGCCGTCCACCGGTCGCACGAGGCGCAGCGGCGGCACCAGGCCGCTCCCGGCCAGCACGTCCAGCGCCCGCCGCTCGTCGTCGTCGAAGGTCAGCTCGGGCGGGGGTCCGAGCAGCACCGTCACCACGCAGTCGTGGCAGGCCAGCCCGCGGACCACGCAGGTGTCGCAGTCGATCCGTGTCGTCATGTCGAAGACCATCACAGAGCGCACCGACAACGGCTTGAATGGACCGGATCTGCTTCCCGTCGGAATCGTGAGCCATGCGCCATCTCTCCTCCCTGCAGCGCCTCGCCGTCCAGGGCGGCGTGCTCTTCGGGATCTGCTTCGGCATCTTCGCGATGACGACCGCCGCAGACACCTCTCACGACGTCCGGGGCGCTCATGTCCAGGCGTGGCGCATCGGGCTGACCGGGGATCCGTCGCTCGACGACGTCGATCCGGCACTGCTGACCGCGGGCTTCCAGGAACGGTTCTCGACGCCCGAGGAGTGGCTCGTGGAGCAGCCCGACGGCGACCTGGTCGTCGGCCGCTCGCCCGGGGTGGTCGCTGCGGCGGTGCCGGCGTACACGGTCTACTCCTGGGTGTCGGACGATCCGGTGATGAGCCACCTGCCGGCGCGGCTCACCGCGGCGGCACTGGCAGCCGGTGCCGTCGCGATGCTGTTCCTCGCGTTGTCGACCGTGGTGTCCCGGGGCGCGGCACTGGCAGGGTCCTCCGTCTTCGCCTTCGCCACACCCGTCTGGTCGGTGGCCGCCGACGGCATGTGGACCCACACGGTCACGATCGTCGGCATCGCCGGGATGGCGTACGCCGCCGCACGCGACAGGTGGGTGCTCGCCGGGCTCTTCGGCGCGGTCGCCATCTGGGGCCGGGCGCACTGCGCCCTGATCGTCGCGGCCCTGGGGCTGGTCGTCGCGGCGCGACGCAGGTCGTGGCGGGTCTGCCTGGAGGTGGGAGGCACCAGTGCCGTCGGTGTCGTCCTCGCCAGCACGTGGAGTCACTGGCTCTACGGGACGTGGCGCCCGAGCGGTCCCTACGACGTCGCTGCGTACGCGGAGAACTCGTCCGAGACGGTCGGCGGGCTCGCCGGAGCACTGGTCAACCACCTCGGGATGTGGGTCTCCCCCGACCGCGGCCTGTTCGTCTGGACGCCGGTCGCGCTCCTCGCCGTGCTCGCGATCGGCCGGAGCCGGCGCACCCTGCCCGACTGGTCCGTCGCGCTCCTCGCCGGTGGCCTCGTGTACACCGTGGTCCAGGCCCAGGTGAGCCCCTACATGGGCGGCGACGGGTTCTACGGCTACCGGCACGGTCTGGAGGTGCTCACCGCCTCCGTCCCGGCCGCGACCGTCGCCCTCCGGTCTGCTCGGGCCCCACGCGCGCTACTGGTCGCTCTGTGCGCCGCCCAGGCGTGTGTCATCGCCCTGGGCGCGGTGTCGGAGGGCTTCACGGCCAACGAGCCGTGGCAGACCAACAGCGCCTGGCGGGCGCTGAACGCGGCGCCGACCCTGTGGCTTGTCCTGGCGCTCGCCGTCGGCAACGCCGTGCTCCTCAGCCGGCTGCTGGCCAGCCCACGGGCGCGCGGCCTCAGTGCAGCAGCGCCGCGAGCGCAGTGACCGAGGCGCCACGCGCGCCGGCTCGGGTGACGTCGCTCAGCACCGCCTGGTCCCCCGTGACCACGACCACCACCCGGCCGGCCGGCTCGGCCGCGACGAGGTCGCGGATCACGTCGTCGGCGATTACGCCCTCCGGGCTGAAGTAGACCCGGACGCCCCGCGGAGCCCCGACCGCCGGCCGCGTCGCCGCGTTCGCCGCGTCGAAGACCACCGTCGTGTCCGCCCCGGTCCTCGCCACCAGCGGCGCCAACCCGTTGACGAGCCGGATCCGCTGGGCCTCGAGCGGCGAGCCGGGCCACACCGCTTTGCTGACGTTGTAGCCGTCGACGATCAGGCGGGCACGGGGCATGGCGAGGTACTGCTCCAGCAGCCCCGCCGACGCTCCGGTGAGCGCTCGGCCGCCGCCCTCGCTGCCTGCCGAGAGCTCGGCCTCCACCCGGTCCCCGGGTGCGCCGGTGACGGACGGCAGCGCCAGCTCGCGCCGCAGGCCTGCCGCCGCGTCGATGACCGTCTCCAGCAGCACCCGGGCACGCACCGTCGCCTCGTCCCGGTCCGCGCGCGCCGCACGCCGCCCGGCCGAGACGTCCGCCTCGAGCTCGGCCACCCGGGCCCGGAGCCGGCGCACCTCCTTGTCGAGGCTCGCCGCCGCGGCCTCGGCGTCCCGCCGCAGGGCGTCGGCCTTCTCGGCGGCCTCCCCCACCGCGGCCCGCGCCGCCTTCTCCCCTGCCCGCGCCTCCCCCAGGCGACGACGGAGCGTGGCGTTCTCCGCCTTCAGCTCGTCGACCTGGGCACGGTGGAGCGCCCGCTGCTCACGCGCAGCACGCTCCGCGCCGGTGAGCCGGTCCCGGAGCTGCTCCACCTCGGAGGCGACCCGCTTCGGGTCGGGCTCCGCGAGCCCGGCGAGGAGCTCGCCCAGCTCGCCCTCACCACCCTCGGGACGGGCGAGCCAGAGCAGCACAGCGCGCTCCACCGGGGCCTCGGTCGACGGCAGGCGTGCGGCGACCTGGGCTCCCACGCGGGCCCGCAGGTCGTCGTCGGCCAGGGCCGCCCCGATCGCCGACGCCCCGAGCTTGGCCCGGCGCGCGGGCGCGAAGGACGCGACCCGCCGCAGCGCCGGCGGCAGCTGCCCGAGCGCGGGGAGCACGTCGGCAGCGGCCGTCAGCACGCGGGCGCGCACGGGCTCGGGGAGCTCGGGGAGCGCCGGGAACGCGGGCGCGGCCACGGTCACCTCCGGGACGGTTGCTGGACGACGTCCACGAGCCTATGCCGCGCGGAAGGCGGCACGTGCCGCGCGTCGCCGCCGGACTGTCGGCGCTCGCACGTACCTTCCGCCCCATGAGCAGCACGGCCCCCGCCGCGACGTCCCGTTGGGAGTCGCAACGCACCTTCGACCAGCTGGGGCGCCCGCTGCGGGAGACCACCTTCACCGTCGTCGACCTGGAGACGACCGGCGGCTCGGCCGCCGGCGGCTCGATGATCACCGAGATCGGCGCCGTCAAGGTCCGCGGCGGCGAGGTGCTGGGCGAGTTCCAGACGCTGGTCAACCCGCACCAGGCGATCCCGCCGTTCATCGCGGTGCTGACCGGCATCAGCAACGCGATGGTGGCCGACGCGCCGTCGATCGACTCCGCCCTGCCCGCCTTCCTGGAGTTCGCGGCGGGCACGGTCCTGGTCGCCCACAACGCGCCGTTCGACGTCGGTTTCCTCCGCCACTTCTGCGAGCAGCAGCAGCGCGCCTGGCCGGCCTTCGAGGTGCTGGACACGGCGAAGCTGGCGCGCCGGGTGATCACCCGGGACGACGCGCCCAACTGCAAGCTCGCCTCGCTCGCCCGGGCGTTCGGGTCGACGACCACACCCAACCACCGGGCGCTCTCCGACGCCCGCGCGACCGTCGACGTCCTGCACGGGCTCATGGAGCGGCTGGGGGGTCTCGGGGTGCACACCCTGGAGGAGCTGCAGACCTTCTCCGGCCGGGTCACCACCGCCCAACGCCGCAAGCGCCACCTCGCCGAGGGGCTCCCCCATGCACCCGGGGTCTACCTCTTCCGGGACGAGCAGCAGCGCGTCCTCTACGTCGGCACCTCGAAGGACCTGCGCACCCGCGTCCGCACCTACTTCACCGCCTCCGAGACCCGGTCCCGGATGGGCGAGATGGTCAACCTCGCCAGCGCGGTCACCGGCATCGAGTGCGCGACGGCGCTCGAGGCCGAGGTCCGCGAGCTCCGGCTGATCGCCGAGCACAAGCCGAAGTACAACCGTCGCTCGCGCTTCCCGGAGAAGACCACCTTCGTCAAGCTCACCCGCGAGCACTGGCCGCGGCTCTCCCTCGTCCCGCGCGTCCTCGACGACGAGGCCGACTACCTCGGCCCGTTCTCGTCGCGGAAGGTGGCGGAGAAGTGCCTCGCCGCGCTGCACGAGACGTTCCCCGTGCGACAGTGCTCCGACCGGTTCGGCCGGACGCCGTCCCGCGCCGCCTGCGTGCTGGCCGAGCTCGGTCGCTGCCTGGCCCCGTGCGACGGCAGCGTGGACCACGACGCGTACGCCGCCGTGGTCCACCAGCTGCGCGACTCGCTCCTGCGTCGGCCCGACCGGGTGGTGGAGCGGATCAACGCGCGGATGGAGGCGCTGGCCGACGACGAGCGGTTCGAGGAGGCGGGGGTCCACCGCGACCGGCTGGCCGCCTTCATCCGCGCCGCCAGCCGGACCCAACGCCTGTCGGCCCTCACCCGCTGCCCCGAGGTGGTCGCCGCCCGGCGCCAGGACGACGGCCGCTGGGCCGTCCACGTCGTGCGTCACGGGCGGCTGGCCGCGGCGGGCGTGATCCCGCCCGGCGCCGACGCGCACGGGTACGTCGCCTCGCTCCGCGCCGCGGCGGAGACGGTCGGCGGCGGCCCAGGACCCGTCCCAGCCGCCTCCGCCGAGGAGACCGAGCGGATCCTTCGGTGGCTGGAGTCGGAGGGCGTCCGCCTCGTCGACGTCGACGGCGAGTGGAGCTGCCCGCTCAACGGCGCGACCCGGCACCTCGCGGTCCACGACGCGGTCGCCCGGTCGCGCCAGGAGCTCGTCCCCTTCGACGACCGACGCGCCCTCGCGCCGGCGCACCAGCCGACCCGCTGAGATCGCGCTCGCCTGCCGGTTAAGGTCAGCCGCATGATCACCGCCATCGTCTTCGTCAAGGCCGACGTCGCCCGCATCCCCGAGGTGGCCGAGGCGATCGCCGCCCTCGACGGCGTGAGCGAGGTCTACTCGGTGACCGGCCAGATCGACCTGATCGCCCTGGTGCGGGTGCGCGACCACGACGACGTCGCAGGCGTCGTTGCCGACCGGCTGAACAAGGTCGCCGGCGTCACCGCGACCGAGACCCACATCGCCTTCCGCGCCTACTCGAAGCACGACCTGGAGTCGGCGTTCTCCCTCGGTCTTGACTGACGACCGGCGCGGAGGTCCCTTCCCGTGGTGACCCGCCTCGTGCGCTGGTGGGTCCCCTGGGCGATCGTCCTCGTCCTGCTCGCCGCCGTCGCCCGCACGGCGGCCCGGCCCATCATCAACGCCGACACCTACTTCCACCTCCGCTTCGGCCGCGAGTTCATCGAGCGCTGGTCCCTCCGCGACCCGGGGAGCATCACGCCGTACGCCACCGAGGACTGGGTGCCGACCCAGTGGCTCCCGCAGGTGGTCATGGCGTGGGCGTCCGAGACGTTCGGGCTCTGGGCCGTGGCATGGCTGGCCGGAGCCGTGGCGATCGTGTTCGCCGTCGCGGTGTACCTGGTCTCCCGGATGCGAGCCGATGCCCCGCCGGCCGCCGCGGTCACCGCGCTCACCGTGCTGGCGTCGTGGCCGTTCCTGTCCGGACGGCCCCAGGTCCTGAGCTACCTCTTCGTCGTCGTCTCGGTGGGTCTGTGGACCCGGGCCCGGGAGAGCGGGCGACCCCCGTGGCTCCTGGTGCCCCTCGTCTGGCTCTGGGCCATGTGCCACGGCATGTGGCCGGTCGGGCTGGTGCTCGGCTGCGCCTTCGTCGTCGGCCTGGCCCTCGAGCGGACGCCGATCCGGCAGCTCCGCGGTCACCTGGTCGTCGTGGGGCTGGCGGCCGTGGTCCCGGCCGCCACCCCCGTGGGGCCCCGGGTCTACGGCGCCGTGACGGCGGTGGGCGAGCGCAGCCACTACTTCTCGGAGTGGGGTCCGACCGACTTCACGTCCATCAGCGGCTTGGCGGTCGTCGCCCTGCTCGCCCCGGCGTTCCTCGTCATGCTCCGCCACGGCCCGAACCGGTGGACCGACGTGCTGCTGCTCGGCCTGGCCACCGGCTGGGCGCTCTACTCGCTCCGTACGGTGCCCGTCGGAGCCGCCATGGGGGCCCCGGTCGCGGCAGCCGCGCTGCAACGGCTCATCGGCCCACCGGCCGCGCCCCGGATCGTCGACCGCGCCGTGGTCGCCGGTGGGGCACTCGCATCTCTCGGCCTCCTCGCCGCCCTGACGACGACCCAGCCGATGGCGCCGACCCAGCCGGCCTGGGTGGATCCCGCGCTGTCGCAGCTCCCAGCGGGGACGCCCGTCCTCAGCGACTGGGTCACGGGCGGTTACCTCATGTGGCGCTATCCGCACCTCGACCTCGTGACGCACGGGTATGCGGACACCTTCACGCTGGAGGAGCTCGAGCGGAACAGCGACATCCGGGACGTCGAGCCCGGGTGGGACGACCTGGTCAGGCAGACCGGCGCGCGGCACGCACTGCTGCCCCCGGACGCTCCCCTCGCCTACGCCCTCGTGGAGCAGACCGGGTGGCACGTCGTCCACTCATCCGAAGAGATCCGGCTTCTGGTCGCGCCCGAGGACTGGACCGGCGCCCCTACCCTTCTCCGGTGACCTGGTTGGAGGAGCACTGGCTCGACATCGTCGGCTGGGGCGGGAGCGCGCTGCTCGTCTACTCGCTGCTGCAGGCTCGCCTGCTCCGGTTCCGCACCCTCAACCTGGCGGCGTGCGTGGTGCTTGTCGTCTTCAACGCGCTGATCGCGGTGTGGCCGATGGTGGCCATGAACGCCGTGCTGTGCGTCATCAACCTCTACTGGATCGTGCGGCTGCTCCGTGAGCGCCACGACGATGCGGTGTTCGAGGTGGTCGAGGTGCGGCCGGAGGACGCCTACTTCCGGCACGTGCTCCGCACGCACGCCGAGGACATCCGCCGGTTCCAGCCGGACGCCGAGCCCGCGCCGGCCCCTGGTCAGCACGCGTTCGTCGTCCTCAAGGGCGACGAGACCGTCGGTGTGGTCGTCCTCCGGGTCGAGGGCGAGACGGCCCACGTCCAGCTCGACTACGTGACCCCGCGCTACCGCGACTTCGCCCCCGGCGAGTTCGTCTGGCGCCGCAGCGGCGTCCTGCGCGACCTCGGGATCCGCCGGGTCGTCACCTCCCCGCACATGGTCGGCGCCTACTACGAGCACGTCGGCTTCCGGCGCGACGGCCGGCAGTTCGTGCTGGAGCTGTAGGGCGACTCCAGCCAGCTCAGGCGGCGGTGGCGGCGACCCACCGCTCGAGCGTGTCCGCAGCAGCGCCCGAGTCGACGGCCTCCGCGGCACGCGCGATGCCGGCGGCGAGCGAGGCGGACACCGGCTCGGCCGGCGAGCCGTGCACCGCGAGGGCGGCGCCCGCGTTCAGGAGCACGGCGTCCCGCACCGGCCCCCGGTCGCCGGCCAGCAGCCGCCGCACGACCTCGGCGTTGTACGCCGGCTCGCCGCCGCGCAGGTCCTCCGCGGTCGCCGGCGCCAGGTCGTACGCCGTGGGGTCGACCGTCTCGACGGCGACCTGGCCGCCGTGGACCCGCCACAGCCGCGAGGTCGTCGTGGTGGTGAGCTCGTCGAGCCCGTCGTCGCCGCGGAAGACCCACGCGTCGACGCCCCGGGCCGCGAAGACCCCGGCCATGACGGGGGCGACCCGTGGGTCGGCGCAGCCGATCGCCTGGGCGGCCGGGCGCGAGGGGTTGGTGAGCGGGCCGAGGAAGTTGAACGACGTACCGATGCCGAGCTCGCGCCGCGGCACCGCCGCGTGCCGCATCGCCGGGTGGAACGCCGCCGAGAAGCAGAAGGTGATCCCCGCCTCGACCGCGACCTCGGCGACCCGCTCGACCGGCAGGTCGAGCCGGATGCCGAGCGCCTCGAGCACGTCGGCGGAGCCGGACTTCGACGAGGCGGAGCGGTTGCCGTGCTTGACGACGCGCGCGCCCGCGCCGGCGGCCACGATCGCCGCCATGGTGGAGATGTTCACCGAGAACGAGCGGTCACCGCCGGTGCCGACGACGTCCAGCAGCCGCCCGGGCACCGAGATCGGGTTGGCGCGCTCCAGCATCGCCTCGGCGAGCCCGGAGATCTCCGCGGTCGTCTCGCCCTTCGCCCGGAGGGCGACGGCGAAGCCGGCGATCTGGGCGGGCGTCGCCTCCCCGGCGAGCACCTCGCCCATCGCCCAGGCGGCCTGCTCGGCGCCGAGGTCCTCCCCCGCGACGAGCGCGCCGAGGACCTCCGCCCAGCTCGACACCTCAGGCGGAGGCGGGGACCCGCGAGCGCAGCAGCGCCACCACGGTCTCCGCGAGCTGGATCGGGTCGAGCGGGTGCGGCACCGCCGCCTCCGCCCGCGACCAGGTCGCGAGCCAGGCGTCCTGGGGGCGCCCGGTGAGCACCAGCACCGGCGGGCACTCGTAGATCTCGTCCTTGAGCTGCTTGGCGATGCCCAACCCGCCGGCGGGCACGGCCTCGCCGTCGAGGATCGCCAGGTCGATGTGGCCGGCGTCCATGTTCTGGATGACGACCGGCTCGGTGGCCACCTCGACGTACTCCAGCTCGGGCAGGTCCGGGTGCGGCCGGCGGCCGAGCGCCAGGATCACCTGCTGGCGGGTGTTCACGTCGTCGCTGTAGACGAGCACCTTGAGCGGAGCGGTCTTCGAGTCGGTCACCCGGGGATCGTACGACGCGGCGCCGTCCCCCGCGCATGACCCACGTCACGGCGGCGTCGACACCGCCGGCTCGCACGCTCGGCGACCGGCTCACCGGCTCCTGGCTAGGTTCTCCGCGTGGACGCCCAGACCTTCGTCAACCTCGGGTTCGTCCTGCTCTTCGTGATCGTCGGCGGTCTCTTCGCCGGCACCGAGATCGCGCTCGTCTCGCTCCGAGCCAGCCAGGTGAACCAGCTGGAGCAGCGCGGCGGTCGCGGCGCCCGCGTCGCCTCGATCGCCCGGGACCCCAACCGGTTCCTCGCGGCCGTGCAGATCGGTGTCACCGTCGCCGGCTTCTTCTCCGCGGCGTACGGCGGGTCCACCCTCGCCCCGGACGTGGCGCCGTACCTCGTCGACGTGGGGCTTCCCGAGGCCGCAGCCGACACCGGCGCCCTCGTGGCGATGACGCTGCTCATCGCGTACCTCTCCCTGGTCCTCGGCGAGCTGGTGCCCAAGCGGATCGGCCTCCAGCGCTCGGCGCAGGTCGCGCTGGCCGTGGGCCCCCCGCTGGACCGCTTCGCCAGCCTGATGCGGCCGGTGATCTGGCTGCTGTCGAAGTCCACCGACGGCGTGGTCCGGCTGCTCGGCGGCGATCCCTCCGCGACGGGCGACGAGCTGTCCGAGGAGGAGCTGCGCGACATCGTGAGCACCCACGAGTCCCTGGACGCGCAGGAGCGCGGCCTCCTCGGCGCGGTCTTCGCAGCCTCGCGGACCAACGTCCGGGAGGCGATGCGTCCGCGCGGCGAGGTCGCCTTCATCGACGGTGACCTCACCCTCGCCGAGGCGGCCCAGCGCATCCACGACCTCCCGTGGTCGCGCTACCCGGTGACCGGCGAGAGCTTCGACGACGTCACCGGCTTCCTCCACGTCCGCGACCTGCTCGGCTCCGTCCACGACCACGACACCCGCGTGCGCGACGTGCAGCGCGAGGTGCTGGTGGTGCCGTCGACCAACATGGTCCTCCCGACCGTGTCGACGATGCGCCGCTCGGGCGTCCACCTCGCCGTCGTCGTCGACGAGTACGGCGGCACCGACGGGATCGTGACGCTGGAGGACCTGGTCGAGGAGATCGTCGGCGACATCCGCGACGAGTACGACGCCCCGGCGACCGACGACGAGGACCGCGAGGGCCCCGTCGAGGTCGACGGCGGGCTGACGATCGAGGAGTTCGCCGGCCGCACCGGCGTCTCCTTGACCGACGGCGACTACGAGACCGTCGCCGGCTTCGTCGTCGCGCGCCTCGGCCGGATCGCCGAGGTCGGGGACCACGTGGACGTCGAGGCCGTCCGGTTGCAGGTCATCGAGGTCGACGGGCGCCGGATCGCCCGGCTGCTCGTGGCGCCCCACGGCGAGGCGGGGAAGCCGGACGGAGCCGGGGTCAGCGACCGACCGGACCGGTGAGGTCGGTCTCGGCTCGGGCTTCCCGGCGCTCCTCCCGGTCCAGCCGCCGGTCCTCGCGGCGGGCCTCCTGCATCGACGAGCGCACCCACTGGGCGAAGAGCACGGCGAAGAACGCGAGCCCGATCAGGTCGCCCGAGGCCCAGAGGATCCCGCCGGCGAGGTGCTGGTCGTCCGCGGCGGACGGCAGCCAGGAGGCCATCGGCCCCTCCCGCAGCTCCCGGTAGTGCTCGCCGCCGATCAGCTCGTCCTGCCCCATGATCGTGACGCCCAGGAACGCGTGGAACGGCAGGGTCAGCACCGTCGCCAGCACCCGGAACGGGTAGCCGACCCGGCCCGGGACGGGGTCGATGCCCATCAGCGGCCAGAAGAAGAGCGCGCCGACCAGCACCAGGTGGAGGTGCATCATCTCGTGCACGTACGCCGAGGCCAGCGAGGCGTCGTACCAGGACGAGAAGTAGAGCGCCCACGGCGAGACGACGTAGAGGGCGAAGGCCAGGGGTGGGAAGGACAGCACCCGGGCCACCCGTGAGTGGAGCACCGCGAGCAGCCAACGCCGCGGTGTGGCGGGCAGCGTCCGCAGGGCGAGCGTCACCGGCGCGCCGAGGGCGAGCGCGAGCGGGACCAGCATCGACAGCACCATGTGCTGGACCATGTGCACGCTGATCAGGGTGGTGTCGTACGCCGCGAGCCCGGACGCGGTGGCGAGGTAGAAGGAGCCCATGCCGACGCCGACGAAGGCGACCGTGCGACCGAGCGGCCAGCGGTCGCCCCGGGCCCGCAGCCGGCGCACCCCCAGCAGGTAGAGCCCCGCAGCCCAGACGGTCAGCACCGTCGGGACGGGCGCCAGCGACCACTGCGAGAAGAACGCCGTGACGGAGGGTTCCGGCAGCGGCGCCGCGGCGGTCAGGACGGGGAGGAACGCGGCGCCGGGCACGGTGTGAAGTTTATGACCCGTGCCCACGAGGGGGCGAAGGTGCCCTCGCGGGCGGGCCGGGACATAATGGCGCCGTGGCGACCACAGCAACCATCCCTGCCTCCCGCCTGCACGGGCACCACGACCGTCCCAGCATGGTCAGCGTGGGGACCATCATCTGGCTGGCCAGCGAGCTGATGTTCTTCGCGGCCCTCTTCGGGGCCTACTTCACGATCCGGGCCGTGAGCCCGGATCTGTGGGCGCAGGACACCACCGTCCTCGACGTGCCGTTCGCCTCGGTCAACACCACGATCCTGGTGCTCAGCTCGCTGACCTGCCAGCTCGGCGTCTTCGCCGCCGAGCGGGGCCAGGTCGGCCGCCGCGGCGGCATCCTCGACGTGCGGGGCTGGGGTCTGCGGGAGTGGTTCTTCCTCACCTACGTGATGGGCGCGATCTTCATCGCCGGCCAGGCCGTGGAGTACGCCAACCTCGTGCAGGAGGGCATCACGATGCAGTCCTCCGCCTACGGCTCGATGTTCTACCTGACGACCGGGTTCCACGGGATCCACGTCACGGGCGGGCTGATCGCCTTCCTGTTCGTGCTCGGACGCACCTACCTGGCGCGGAAGTTCACCCACGAGCAGGCCGTCAGCGCCATCGTCGTCTCCTACTACTGGCACTTCGTCGACGTGGTGTGGATCGGCCTGTTCGCCACCATCTACCTCATCAAGTAGCCCTCCAGCACCGCCCGCCCGCGCCCACCCGCAAGGACCCCGAGGATCACAACGTGCGTCTCCTGAACCGTTCCGCAGGTCGACTCTCCCGGCATCGCCGGGGCCCGCTCGCGGGTGTCGTCCTGCTGCTGCTCGGCCTGGTGCTCACCGGAACCATGTACGCCGCGTTCGCGCCCGCCCAGGCCGGCTCTGCCGAGAGCGACGCCGAGCAGATCGCGAAGGGCCGTGAGCTCTTCCTGGTCGGCTGCGCCTACTGCCACGGGCAGAACGGTGAGGGCATCCAGACCGTCCGTGAGGACACCCAGTTCGGCCCGCCGCTGGTCGGCGTCGGCGCCGCCGCGGTCGACTTCCAGGTCGGCACCGGCCGGATGCCGATGGTCCAGCCCGGCCAGCAGGCCGAGGACAAGCCGCGGGTCTACGACGACGAGGAGATCGAGGCGCTCTCGGCTTACGTCGCCTCGCTCGGCCCCGGTCCGGCCATTCCGGAGCCCGACGACTACTCCATCGCCGACCTCACCGAGGAGGAGCAGGAGGACGCGATCGTCCGCGGTGGCCAGATCTTCCTCACCAACTGCACCGCCTGCCACAACTTCAACGGCTCCGGCGGCGCCATGCCGAACGGCGGCTACGCGCCCGCGCTGCACGAGACGGACCCGAAGTACATCTACGAGGCCATGCTCACCGGCCCCCAGCAGATGCCGAACTTCTCCAACGGCAACCTCGCGCCCGACGAGAAGCGCGACGTTATCAACTACCTGCTCTCCTTGCGCGAGCAGCCCGAGTACGGCGGCTTCGCGCTCGGTGGCCTCGGCCCCGTGAGCGAGGGCCTGTTCGCCTGGCTGGTCGGCATCGGCAGCCTCGTGGGCTTCGCGGTCTGGATCGCGGCCCACACCACGCGCTCGACGAAGAAGAAGGGAACCGCGGCGTGACCGACGCCCGCGACCACGAGTCGCACGACAACGACCCGCACGGGGCAGCGGGGGCCCAGGTCCCCGAGACCACTGCCGGCGCGTCCGGCACGGTCGACCAACCGGCCGACCCCATCGCGAACCCGGGCCTCCCGGAGCACCAGTGGCGCCCCACGGACGTCGACCCGGCGATGGAGAAGCGCGCCGAGCGGCAGGTGGCCTCGATGTTCGGCCTCTCCGCGCTCTGCGTGGTGCTCTTCGTCATCGCGTACTTCACGCTGGACATCGGCGACAACCACGACACGGTGCTCGGCTTCGGCGCCTCGACCGTCGCCCTCGGCACCACCCTCGGCCTGGCCCTGCTCCTCATCGGCGTCGGCATCATCCACTGGGCGCGCAAGCTCATGGCCGACCACGAGCTGGTCGAGATGCGCCACCCGGCGAAGTCCTCCGACGACGACCGGGAGGCCACCCTCGCCGCGCTCAACGCGGGCCTCGAGGAGTCCGGCATCTCGCGGCGCCCTCTGGTCCGCAACTCCCTGCTCGGCGCCATCGGCCTCCTCGGTGTCCCCGCTGTCGTGATGCTGCGCGACCTCGGCCCGCTGCCGGGCGACGTCTACGACGACGAGGAGTACCCCGGCGCCGGTCTCGAGCGCACGGTCTGGACCCGGGGCATGCGCGTGGTGCGCGACGTCATCGGCACCCCGATCCGCGCCGCCGACCTGGAGATCGGCGACCTGGTCAACGCCGTCCCCGAGATCATGTTCGCCACCGACGAGGAGGGCGAGCACGTCCTGGAGGGCGTCGAGCTCAACGTCGCGAAGTCGAAGGCGGCCGTCATCGTCGTCCGCATGGACCCCGCGGACTACACCGCGGGGCCCGGACGCGACAACTGGGCCGTCGACGGCGTCGTCTGCTACTCCAAGATCTGCACCCACGTGGGTTGCCCGATCTCCCTGTACGAGCGCACCACCCACCACGTGCTGTGCCCGTGCCACCAGTCCACCTTCGACCTCGCGGACTCCGCCCGCGTCGTCTTCGGACCTGCCGCCCGGCCCCTCCCCCAGCTCCCGCTGGAAGTGGACGAGGAGGGGTTCCTGGTCGCCCAGAGCGACTTCCTCGAGCCGGTCGGTCCTAGCTACTGGGAGCGTGACGGCGAATGAGCCTCGACACCAGCAAGGTCGCCACGACCAACGCGACGACCGCTGCCACCGCGAAGAAGCCGGGCCGCGCCGGCGTGGTCGCCAACTGGGCCGACGAGCGCCTGGGCCTGGGCACCGCCATGAAGAAGAACCTTCGCAAGGTCTTCCCCGACCACTGGTCGTTCATGCTCGGTGAGATCGCGCTGTGGAGCTTCGTGGTGCTCCTCCTCTCGGGCGTCTTCCTCACGCTGTGGTTCAACCCCAGCATGGGCGAGATCACCTACGAGGGCTCCTACGACCAGCTGCGCGGCGTCCACATGTCGGAGTCGATGGCCTCGACGCTGGACATCTCCTTCGACGTCCGCGGTGGTCTGCTCATGCGGCAGATGCACCACTGGGCCGCGATGCTCTTCATCGCCTCGATGATGATCCACCTGCTGCGGGTCTACTTCACCGGTGCGCACCGCAAGCCCCGCGAGCTGAACTGGGTGATCGGCTGCCTGCTGCTGCTGCTCGGCACGCTCGAGGGCTTCACCGGCTACTCGCTCCCCGACGACCTGCTCTCGGGCACCGGCATCCGGGCCGCGGACGGCTTCATGAAGTCCATCCCGGTCGTGGGCACCTACATGTCGTTCTTCCTCTTCGGCGGCGAGTTCCCGGGTGACTCCATCATCCCGCGCCTCTACACCGTGCACGTGCTGCTGATCCCGGGCCTGCTGCTGGCGCTGATCGCCGCGCACATGCTGCTGCTCGTCTACCACAAGCACACCCAGTGGCCTGGTCCCGGCCGCACCGAGCAGAACGTCGTGGGCTTCCCGATGCTGCCGGTGTACGCCGCCAAGGCCGGCGGGTTCTTCTTCGTGGTCTTCGGCGTCACCGCCCTCATGGGTGGCCTGCTGACCATCAACCCGGTGTGGAAGTACGGCCCGTACGACCCGACCAAGGTGACCGCCGGCTCCCAGCCGGACTGGTACATGGGGTGGCCGGACGGCGCGCTGCGGATCATGCCGGGCTGGGAGTCGGAGATCTGGGGCACGACCTGGTCGTGGAACGTCTTCCTCCCGATCATCGTGCTCCCCGGGCTGATGTTCACGATCCTGCTCCTCCTGCCGTTCCTGGAGGCCTGGATCACCGGTGACAAGCGCGAGCACCACCTGCTCCAGCGCCCGCGCAACGCTCCGACGCGCACCGCGGTGATGGTCGCGCTGATGACCTTCTACGGCCTGATGTGGGCTGCCGGCGGCAACGACATCATCGCCATCCGGCTCAACAGCGACATCAACAACATCACCTACTTCATGCGTGCCGCGGTCTTCATCGGCCCGGTGCTGGCCTTCCTCATCACCCGTCGCTGGTGCATCTCGCTGCAGCGCCAGGACAACGAGAAGCTGCTGCACGGCTACGAGACCGGTGTGATCATGCGCTCCCCCGACGGCGCCTACAGCGAGCGGCACGCGCCGCTCGCCCCGGAGGCGGCGTACACGCTCACCGCACGGGACCGCGACGAGATCGCGGGCCTCGAGCCGGCCCGGGCGACGGACGCCAACGGCGTCCCGGCACCGGACAGCCGGAGCCAGGCGCTGCGGGCCCGGCTCGGACGGCTCTGGATCGCAGACAACGTCCAGAAGCCGACGCGCGAGGAGCTCGAGGAGGCACACCACCACCCCGAGCACGCCGACCACGCCGAGCTCGAGGGGATCACCGCCGACGGCGGCGGCCACGCCGAGATCGACGACCGACCGGCTCACTGAGCCACTGCTCAGCGAGCCACCCAGCACCACGACGAGGGCCCCGTTCCGCACCAGCGGCCGGGGCCCTCGGCGTCCCGGCCCGACCCGACGTCCTCAGGAGCAGCCATGCAGGTCCAGCTAGGCCTCGACACCTTCGGTGACGTCACGATCGGCGCGGACGGCGACCTCCTGCCCCACGCCCAGGTCGTCCGCGACGTGCTCGCCCAGGGCCGGCTCGCCGACCAGGTGGGCGTGGACGCCTTCGGCATCGGTGAGCACCACCGCGACGACTACGCCGTCTCCGCGCCCGACGTGCTGCTCGCCGCGCTGGCCGCCACGACCGAGCAGATCCTCCTGGGCACCGCGGTCACCGTGCTGAGCTCCGACGACCCCGTGCGCGTGCACGAGCGGTTCGCCACCATCGACGCGATCTCGGAGGGCCGCGCCGAGGTCACCCTGGGACGCGGCTCGTTCACCGAGTCCTTCCCGCTCTTCGGATTCGACCTGTCGGACTACGAGGTGCTGTTCAGCGAGAAGCTGGACCTCTACGCCGCCCTCCAGGAGGGCATCGCCGCCGCCCGTCCGGTGAGCTGGCACGGCTCCACGCGCCGGCCGCTCGTCGACGCCGAGCTCTGGCCCCGGCCGGAGCACGGGCCGCTGCGGACCTGGATCGGCGTGGGTGGCTCACCGGAGTCGGTGGTGCGGGCCGCCCGGTACGGGATGCCGCTGATGCTGGCGATCATCGGCGGCGAGCCGGCCCGGTTCGCGCCGTACGCCGACCTCTACCGCCGCGCGCTCGCCGAGCTGGGTCGCCCCGAGCTCCCCATCGGCGTCCACTCGCCCGGGTTCGTCGCCGCCACCGACGAGGAGGCACGCGACCGGCTCTTCCCGCACTTCAAGGCCAACCGCGACCGGATCGGCCGCGAGCGCGGTTGGCCGCCCGCCACCCGTGCGGAGCTCGACGCCGAGGCCGACCACGGCGCACTCGTCGTCGGTGCACCCGAGACCGTGGCGCAGAAGATCGCCTCGACCGTCCGCACCCTGGGGCTCAGCCGCTTCGACCTCAAGTACTCCCACGGTCCGCTCCCCCACGAGCAGCTGATGGAGTGCATCGAGCTGTACGGCACGGCCGTCGCGCCCCGCGTCCGCGAGCTGCTGGCCGACTGAACCGGCCGACCCGAGGGCGTCAGCTCAGCGCCGAACCCTTGCGGTACTCCGCGAACGGCACGTTCCAGTCGCCGAAGCCGTTCTCGAGCGTCATCGGCCGGTCGGTGCCGACGTACTCCACGACGTCGCCCCGCCGGCTCATGGCGTAGAGCCAGCCCGCGTCGGCCGTGCTCAGTCCCGTGCAGCCGTGGCTGACGTTGGCGTAGCCCTGGGAGCCCACCGACCACGGGGCGGCATGGATGAACTCACCCGAGTACGTGAGCCGCATCGCCCACTGGACGTCGTCGATGTCGTAGGCCTCCGCGCTGCCGGCCGGGATGCCCACCGTCTCGGAGTTCATCCGCTTGACGTCGTGCTTCTCGATGATCACCTTCGTGCCCGACCGGGTCGTGAAGCCGGGCTTGCCCGTCGTCACCGGGAGGGTCCGCAGCAGCTTTCCGTTGGAGAAGACCTTCATCTGGTGTGCGCGGGCGTCCACCCGGTACACGTGCGCGTCGCCCACGGTGAAGTCCACGGAGCGGCTGAGCTGGCCGTAGACGCCACCTCCGGCCGGCACGCTGTTGACGTCGACCTCCACGGCGACCTTCGTGCCCGGCTTCCAGTACTCCCGCGGCCGGTAGTGGACCTCGGTGGCGCTGAGCCAGTGCCAGGAGCCGACCTGCTGCGGCCGCGCGGTCACGGTCAGGTGCTCTTCGATGGCGGCGCGGTCGGTCACCGGTACGTCGAACGTGACGATCACCGGCATGCCGACGCCCACGGTCTCGCCGTCCAGCGGCGCGACCGAGGGGTAGGTCTGCTGGTCCAGGGACAGCTCGGCGGTGTGGAACCGCACGCCACGACGGAGCCGGTCCCCCTCGACGTCGGTGGCCCGCACCCGCACGATGTAGGCCACGCCCGGCTCCAGCCGGTCGGCGGCTCGCCAGCGGGTGCCGTCGTCGCTGATCCGGCCCGCCACCCGCGGGGCGTCCTCGGTGGGGCCACCGGCCGGGGCGAGGGTCACGCGGTCGAGAGAGGCAGCAGCAGCGGTGACCTCGACGACCTTGTCGACGGCGACACCGGTGCTCCCTCGCCGGACGTTCACCCGCACCTGCGGCTCAGCGGCGTCCGCGCCGGCAGCAGCGGTGGTCCGCCCGTCCGTGGACCCGCCGCCGAGCGACTCCGGCACTGCCTCGGAGACCGCGTCGCAGCCGGCGACCAGGGGCACGGTGATCGCCAGCACGGCGGCCGCGAGGGCGGCACGGTGAGGTCGGTGGGAGCGGGGGCGACGCTCGGACATGCGGTCTCCACTGCAGGTCGGGGGTCGAGGCGCCGGCGACGGGCCGGGCTGCTCGAGGCTAACGGCTGACACTGGTGGGACGCGAAACCCCGCGATCCGGTTGCCTCCGGATCGCGGGGTCGGTGCGGGCTCAGCCCGACGTGCGTGTCGTCGCCCTCAGTGGGCGTGCTCCCCACGGTAGTACTCGAAGATCCACCCGCTCAGGGCGATCGCGCCGAGGACCGTGCCGATGATGAGCATCCACCAGGCACCCATCGCGATGCCGTACACGCCGACCGCGAGGGTCAGCGCGCACCACAGCGGCCACCAGGAGTACGGCGGGAAGAAGCCCAGCTCCCCGGCGCCGTCGGCGATGTCGGCGTCCTTGAGGTCCTCCGGCCGGGGGGCCATCTTCCGGGCGTGGAACCCGAGGTACAGGGTCACCATCGCGGTCAGCAGGGTCGTCATCGTCAGCGCGGACGTGCCGGTCCAGTCGCTGCCGCTCTCGCCGGCCGAGCTGATCAGCCAGTACGCCGGCGTCACCAGCACCAGGAAGACGGTGCAGATCGCGAAGATCCAGGCCTCGGCCCTCATCGGTCGGTCCCCTTCTCGTCAGGGTCGGTGGCGGTGCCGGCGGCGCGGTTCTCGTCGACGAGCGTCTCGCGGCCCTCCATGTCGGGCGCGTCGGCGAACCCGCCGTCGCGCGCTGCCTCGTTCTGCTCCATCTCGAGCGCGGAGACCTCCGGGTGGTGCAGGTCGAAGGCCGGCGACTCGGAGCGGATCCGCGGGATCGCCACGAAGTTGTGCCGCGGCGGCGGGCAGCTGGTGGCCCACTCCAGCGAGCGGCCCCAGCCCCACGGGTCGTCCACCTCGACCCGCGGGCCGCGGGCGGAGACGTAGACGTTGTAGAGGAAGGGGAGCGTCGAGGCGGCCAGCAGGAAGGAGAACACCGACGAGATCTGGTGCATCCCGGTGAAGCCGTCGGAGGCGAGGTAGTCGGCGTAGCGCCGCGGCATGCCTTCCACGCCCAGCCAGTGCTGGATGAGGAAGGTGCCGTGGAAGCCGAAGAACAGCAGCCAGAAGTGCGCCTTGCCGAGCCGCTCGTCGAGCATCCGACCGGTCATCTTGGGCCACCAGAAGTAGAACCCCGCGAACATCGCGAAGACCACGGTGCCGAAGACGACGTAGTGGAAGTGCGCCACGACGAAGTAGGAGTCGGTGACGTGGAAGTCCAGCGGCGGGCTCGCCAGGATGACGCCGGTCAGCCCACCGAAGAGGAACGTGATGAGGAAGCCGACGGCCCACAGCATCGGGGTGTCCATCGCGACCGAACCGCCCCACATGGTGCCGATCCAGTTGAAGAACTTCACGCCTGTCGGCACGGCGATCAGGAAGGTCATCCCCGAGAAGAACGGCAGGTCGATCGCACCGGTGACGAACATGTGGTGCGCCCACACCGCCACGGAGAGCACCGCGATCGCCAGCGTCGCGCCCACCAGGCCGACGTAGCCGAAGACCGGCTTGCGGCTGAAGACCGGGAGGATCTCCGTGATGATGCCGAAGAACGGCAGCGCGATGATGTAGACCTCGGGGTGGCCGAAGAACCAGAACAGGTGCTGCCAGAGGATCGGACCGCCGTGGGACGGGTCGAAGACGTGCGTCCCGAGCTGGCGGTCGGCCTCCAGCATCAGCAGCGCGCCGGCGAGCACCGGGAACGCGATGAGCACCAGCAGGCTGGTGACCAGCGTGTTCCACGTGAAGATCGGCATCCGGAACATGGTCATGCCGGGCGCGCGCATCGAGATGATCGTGGTGATGAAGTTGACCGCACCGAGGATCGTGCCCAGACCGGCGAGGTAGAGGCCCATGATCCACAGGTCACCGCCGACGCTCGGCGAGCGCACCGCGTCGCTGAGCGGCGTGTAGGCGTACCAGCCGAAGTCGGCCGCACCCTGCGGGGTGAGGAAGCCGGAGGCCGCGATGAGGCCGCCGAAGAGGAACAGCCAGTAGCTGAACATGTTCAGCCGTGGGAACGCCACGTCGGGCGCGCCGATCTGCAGCGGCATGATGATGTTCGCGAAGCCGAAGAACAGCGGCGTCGCGAACAGCAGCAGCATGATCGTGCCGTGCATCGTGAACATCTGGTTGTACAGCTCGTCGTTGACGACCTGCTGTCCGGGGAAGGCGAGCTCGGACCGGATCACCATGGCCATCAGGCCGCCGATGATGAACCACGCGAACGACGTCGCCAGGTACATCTTGCCGATCAGCTTGTGATCGGTCGTCGTCATCATGCGGACCAGCTGCTGCCCCAGCGGCTTGCGCACGGGCACGTCCACCGAGCGGGCGGCGGTTGCGGTCACTCTGTTGCTCCCTCGGTGAGATCGTCGGCCTCTTCGGCCAGACCGACCTGGGTGTTCGGGTTCTCGCCGCCGATCAGCGGCGCGTCTGCGGTGTTGCCGATCTCCTCGAGCTCCTCCAGGTGGGCGGCGTAGTCCTCCTGGCTCACCACCTCGACGTCGAAGAGCATGCGCGAGTGGTAGACCCCGCACAGCTCGTAGCACTTGCCGGGGAAGGTGCCGATCTCGGTCGGGGTCACCTGGTAGTGGTTCACCCGGCCCGGGATGACGTCCATCTTCATGAGGAACGACGGCACGCCGAAGTCGTGGATGACGTCGGGCGAGTGGAGGTTGAACTGCGTGGTCACGCCCACCGGCAGGTACAGCGTCGGGATGTCCGAGGCGGTGCCGCTGCTGTAGACGTAACGGTCGTACGGGTACTCGTCGTCGGAGCTGTCCTCGTCACCCTCGGGGTCGAGGTCGCCGAGCCCGTAGTTGAAGGTCCAGGACCACTGCTGGCCGACGACCTCGATGGTGTTCTCGCTGGCGACCTCGTCGTCGAGCACGATGTTCTGCACGCGGACGGTCTGGGAGAAGAACACGATGACCATCACGATCGGCGCGACCGTGTAGAAGATCTCGAGGGGGAGGTTGTAGCGCGTCTGGATCGGGATCTCGTCCGCGCTGCGGCGGCGGTAGCGCACCACCACCCAGAAGATGAGCATCCAGACGATCAGGCCGGTGATCCAGGCCGCGATCCAGGCGCCCTGCCAGAGCGCGAGCGTGTGCTCACCCTGGGCGGTCGCCGGCTCGGGCATCGCCAGCCTCGTCCACTCCCCCTGGCTCTCCTCCGAGCAACCGGCGAGCAGGACGACGGCGAGACCGACGACGGCGGCGAGCAGAGAAGGCCGGCGCCCACGCCGGACCTTCCCGGCCGCCCGCTGGGGGAGTTGCAGACCCACGAACGAGCCTTCCTCTTGGGTGGTCACGAGTAGGTCGAACACTACTCGCATCGGGCCCCGGTCGACGCCTGGGGGTCGTCTATGTTTCGCGGTGTGACCCAAGCCTCCGGGGCCGCCGGCCCGACCGTCGGCGGGTACCTCGACGCCGCGTCCGCGGAACCGCTGCACCCGGCGGCCCGCCAGACGCTGCTGGCCGCGCTCGACCAGGGGTACGCCGATCCCCGGCGCCTGCACCGTCCGGCCCGGACGGCGCGGCTGCTGCTCGACAACGCGCGCGAGGTCGTGGCCGAGTGCCTGGGCACCCGCCCCGACGAGGTCACCTTCACCTCCTCGGGCACGTCCGCGGTCCACCTGGGGCTGCTCGGCCTGCGTGCCGGCCGGGCCCGGCACGGGGACGCGGTGGTCCACACCGCGGTCGAGCACTCCGCCGTCCTCCACGCCGCCGCCTGGGTGCCCGGCGAGCACCGGGCGGTGCCCGTCGACGCGCTGGGCCGGGTCTCCCCCGCGGCGGTCGCCGACGCCGCGGCCGGCCCGGGCGTCGCCGTGGCTGCGGTCCAGGCGGCCAACCACGAGGTCGGCACGGTGCAGCCGGTCGCGGGCGTGGCCGAGGCGCTGGCCGGCAGCGGCGTGCCGCTCTTCGTCGACGCCTGCGCCTCCGCCGGCCGCCTGCCCCTCACCCCGGGCTGGGACGCCGCGGCCGCGTCGGCGCACAAGTGGGGCGGCCCCGCGGGCGTCGGCGTGCTTCTCGTGCGCAAGGGCGCGCGGTGGCGCAACCCCTTCCCCGGCGACGACCGCGTCGACGAGCGAGCCTCCGGCTTCGAGAACGTCCCCGCGGCCCTGGCTGCCGCCGCGGCGCTCCAGGCCGTCGTGGCGGAGCGGGAGGAGGTCGCAGGTCGCCAGGCCGCCCTCGTCGACCGCATCCGCGCCGGCGCCGCGGCCGTCCCGGACACCGAGGTGGTCGGCGACCCGGTGGACCGGCTGCCGCACCTGGTCACGTTCTCCTGCCTCTACGTCGACGGCGAGGCGCTGGTGCACGCGCTCGACCGGCGGGGGCACGCGGTCGCCAGCGGGTCGGCCTGCACGGCCACGACGCTCGAGCCGAGCCACGTGCTGGCGGCGATGGGCGCGCTCACCCACGGCAACGTCCGGGTCTCGCTCACCCGCGGGGCGACCGAGGCCGAGGTCGAGGCGTTCCTGGCCGACCTGCCCGGCGTGGTCGCCGGGATCCGGGCCGAGGTGGGGCTGTGACCGTCCCGGAGGTGGCCCTCGAGCTGGACTGCCGCGGCATGCTCTGCCCGCTGCCGGTCATCCAGCTCGGTCGCCGCATCGGCGACGTGGGCGTGGGAGAGGTGGTGGCCGTGGTGGCGACCGACGTGGCCGCGCGCACCGACGTACCCGCCTGGTGCCGGATGCGCGGGCAGGAGTACCTCGGCGAGGACACCGCGCCCGACGGCGTCCCGCGCTACCTGGTCGGGCGCCTCAGCTGAGGCCGGGTCAGGCGAGGCCGGGTCAGGCGAGGTGCGGCCGGACGTCCGCCGCCGCGTCGGCGCCGTAGGAGTGCTCCACCCGCCCGAGGAACTGCTCGGACGTGAAGGAGTACTCCTGCGTGCCGACGGTCTCCACGACGTACGCCGCGAGCACGCAGCCCACCTGTGCGGCGCGCTCCAGCCCCACTCCCCACGCCAGCGCGGCGAGGAACCCGGCCCGGAAGGCGTCGCCCACGCCGGTCGGCTCGACGGCGTGCACGTCCTTGGCGGCCGGCAGCTCGATGTCCGGCTCGCCGCGGCGACGCACCCGCACGCCCTCGGCGCCCAGCGTGGTCACCTGGGTGCCCACCCGGTCGAGGACCTCCTCGGCCGACCACCCGGTCTTCTGCTCGATCAGGTGTGACTCGTACTCGTTGGAGAAGAGCAGCGCCGCGCCGTCGACGAGCCGGCGGATCAGGTCTCCCTCGCCGAAGGCCAGCTGCTGGCTGGGGTCGGCGATGAAGGCGTAGCCACGCTGGCGGCACTCGTCGGTGTGCCGGAGCATCCCCTCGGGGTCGTCGGCGCCGATCAGGACGTACTCCGGCTCCCCCACCGCCTCGACGATCGGCCCGAGCTCGATCAGCCGGGCCTCGGCCATCGCGCCGGGGTAGAACGAGGCGAACTGGGCCATCGTGGTGTCGGTCGTGCACACGAACCGGGCGGTGTGCTTGGAGTCGGAGATCCGCACGTGGGAGCAGTCGACGCCGTGCCGCTCGAGCCAGGAGCGGTAGTCGGAGAAGTCCTCGCCGGCCGCGCCGACCAGCACCGGCCGCAGGCCCAGCCTGCCGAGGCCGAAGCACATGTTGGGCGCCACACCGCCCCGGCGGATCTCGAGGTCGTCGACGAGGAAGGAGACCGAGAGCTTGTGCAGCTGCTCGACGACCAGCGAGTCCTCGAACTTGCCCTGGAAGGTCATCAGGTGGTCGGTGGCGATCGAGCCGGCGATGAGCAGCGGCCGCGGGGCAGACATGGCACGGAACACTACCGATCGGTACCGCTGGGGATACCCCGCGGTAGCGCCTAGCGTCGATGGCATGAGCACCGACCGCCGCGCGTACGACGACGCCGCCCCCGTCCACGAGATGCACGCCGACTGCCTGGCCGCCGGCCGCAACCTCCGCCTGCCGGTCGGCGACCGCCGCCTGGACCGGGCTGCGCGAGCCGCCACCGGACCCGTGCCGAGCATCCTCTACTCCGACTTCCCCCGAGAGGTCGCCAAGCGGGACATCCGCGTCGACGAGGCCGCGCAGCGGCTGGCGAACGCCCTCCACCTGCACCTGGACTGAGCCGAACAGCGAAGAAGCCCCCGCCTGACGGCGGGGGCTTCTTCGTGTCGTGCTCATGCGTGGTCACGCCAGGCGGCCGACTCACCGGGTCTCGACACGCCGGTCGCGACTTCGTTCCTCAGCCGCGCGGCTTGCTCGACCACCGGTATCGAGTCCGCTGACGCGTCCTCGATCAGTGGAACGAGTCCCCGCACGCGCACGAACCGGTCGCGTTGGGGTTGTCGATCGTGAAGCCCTGCTTCTCGATGCTGTCGACGAAGTCGATCATCGCGCCGTTGAGGTAGGGGACGCTCATCCGGTCGACGACGACCGTGACACCGTCGAAGTCGGTCGTGACGTCACCGTCGAGGGTGCGCTCGTCGAAGAAGAGCTGGTAGCGCAGGCCCGAGCAGCCACCGGGCTGCACCGAGATCCGCAGGGCGAGGTCGTCGCGGCCCTCCTGCTCGAGAAGGCTCTTCACCTTGGCTGCCGCCACCGCGCTCAGGTTGATCTGGTCGGTGCGGCGCTCGGTGGTGGTCTCCACCTGCTCAGTCATGTCGTTGCTCCAGGTGAGTGCGGGGGTGGTCTCCGGGATCAATGGTCGCACACGGGGGGTTATTCCCTGGACCACGTGCGGGCGACCCGGGCGGCCAGGTCCGCCAGCGACCCGGCCGGGTCGGCGAAGGCCCGCTCCTCCCCCACCAGGTCCACCAGCGCGTACGCCGACTCCACGCCGAGCGCGCGCATCTCGCGGGCCCCGACGAGCACCTGGCCGGCGACGGCCACGCAGGGACGCAGCGCCTCGGCTGCGGTGGCGGCCACGCCGTACGGCACCTTGCCGGACCTGCTGGAGAAGTCGAAGGCGCCCTCCCCGGTCACGACCAGGTCTGCCCGGCGCGCGCGGCCCGCGAGCCCGACCGCCTCGGCGACCAGGTCCACGCCGGGCGCCCGGGACGCACCCAGCGCCAGCAGCGCGAAGCCGAGGCCGCCGGCCGCACCGGCGCCCTTCTCCAACGACGTGCGGCGGTCCACGGCCGACGCGAGCTCCTCGAGCACCCCGTCGAGCGCGGGCAGCCGCTCCTCGGGCACGCCCTTCTGCGGACCGAAGGTCTTGGTGGCACCGAACAGGCCCGTCAGCGGGTTGTCCACGTCGCTGGCGGCCACCA
This sequence comes from Nocardioides ureilyticus, assembly GCF_051280745.1. Classification (NCBI taxonomy): domain Bacteria; kingdom Bacillati; phylum Actinomycetota; class Actinomycetes; order Propionibacteriales; family Nocardioidaceae; genus Nocardioides; species Nocardioides ureilyticus. The sequence goes on from NZ_JBNCOG010000013.1 coordinate 70,744, forward strand.
GCCGGACGGGAACCGACGGCAGCGTCACGGTCGTGATGCCCGCGAGCGCCGCGACACCGGCGTCCAGCGGCCGGTCGGCGGTGGCGCCGAGCGCGGCGAGGAGCCCCGCGCCCCCGTCGTTGGTGCCGCTGCCCCCGAGCCCGACCACGACCTCCTCGGCGCCGGCGTCGACCGCAGCGGCGACGAGCTCGCCGACGCCGTACGTCGAGGCCTCCTCGACCCGGTCCCCAGCGGTCAGGTGGACGCCGCAGGCCTGGGCACTCTCGACGTACGCCGTGGCGCCGGCCAGCAGCAGCGTGGCGGGCACCGGGTCGCCGAACGGACCGCGGACCGTCACGGCCAGCAGCTCGCCCCCACGGGCGGCGTGCAGCACGTCGACGAAGCCGGGGCCGCCGTCGGCCATCGGGCAGAGGTCGAGCTCGTCGCCGGGTGCCTGTCGGCGCCACCCCTCGGCGATCGCGTCCGCCGCCTCCACCGCGGTGAGCGTCCCCGCGAACTTGTCCGGGGCCACGAGGATGCGCATGCCGCACACCCTAGGGTCGGCCCGTGGAGGACCTGATCATCCGGCCGATGACCGCGGGCGACGTCGAGGACGCCGAGCGGGTCAGCGACGAGGGCTTCTTCGAGCTCGACACCCGGATGCGCCGCACGGCGGGACCGGCGCCGGAGCGCCGCTCGACCGCGCACCGTGCGGCCTGGCTCGAGCGGACGCACCACCTGGTGCGCACCGACCCCGGCGGGTGCTGGGTCGCCGAGGACACCTCGGGCGTCGTCGGCACCGCCGTGTCCTTCCGCCGCGAGACGCTGTGGTGCCTGGCGACGTACGCCGTCCTGCCCGGCCACCAGGGCCGGGGCATCGGCGCCCCGCTGCTCGCCGCGGCGCTGCACCACGGCCGCGGCTGCGTGCGCGGGATGCTGTCGGCGACCGGGGACCAGCGGGCCGTCCGCGCCTACCACCGCGCCGGCTTCGAGCTGCACCCGCAGATGCGGCTGACCGGCCGGGTGGACCGGTCGGCCATCCCGGTCGACGCCCTGGCCAAGGTGCGCGACGGGAGCGCGGGCGACGTCGACCTGATGGACTCCCTGGACCGCCTGGCCCGCGGCGCCGGGCACGGCGTGGACCACGAGCTGATGCTGCGCCAGTGGCACCTGCTCGTCACCGACACCACGACCGGGTCGGGCTACGTCTACGTCGACGAGCGCGGGCGGCCCGCGCTGCTCGCCGCCTCCGACCGGCGCACCGGCGCCCGGCTGCTCTGGTCGGCCCTCGCGGAGGCCCACGACCAGGTCACCGTCGGCCACGTGACGGGTGCCAACCAGTGGGTGCTCGACGTCGGGTTCGCGGCGCGGCTCCAGCTCGAGCAGGAGGGCTACCTCGGCCTGCGCGGGATGAAGCCGCCGACGCCGTACGTCCACTCCGGGGCACTTCTCTGAACGCAGCCGCCGCGCGAGCCTAGGATGGGCGCCCATGACGACCGTCGACCTGCCGCTCCTCCCGCTCGGCCGCGGGATCGACCGCTCCTCCGAGCGGGGCGTCGACTGCCCCGGCGACCTGCCGTCGCCCTCGGACCCGGACCTGGTGGCCCGCGCCACCGCAGCCAAGGCCGCGCTCGGCGAGCGGGTCTTCGTGCTCGGCCACCACTACCAGCGCGACGAGGTCATCGCCTTCGCCGACGTCACCGGGGACTCCTTCAAGCTGGCCCGGGACGCCGCCGCGCGCCCGGAGGCCGAGTACATCGTCTTCTGCGGCGTCCACTTCATGGCGGAGTCGGCGGACATCCTCACCGGCCCGGACCAGAAGGTGGTCCTGCCCGACCTCGCCGCCGGCTGCTCGATGGCGGACATGGCCCGGCTCGCGCAGGTCGAGGACGCCTGGGACGCCCTGGCGGACGCCGGGGTGCTCGACTCGGTCGTCCCGGTGACGTACATGAACTCCAGCGCCGACATCAAGGCCTTCTGCGGCCGCAACGGCGGGGTGGTCTGCACGTCGAGCAACGCCGAGGTGGCGCTGGAGTGGGCCTTCGAGCAGAAGCCGGACGCCAAGGTCCTCTTCCTGCCCGACCAGCACCTCGGCCGCAACACCGCCGTGCTGAAGATGGGGCTCGCGCTCGAGGACTGCGTCGTGTGGAACCCGCTGCGCCCGAACGGCGGGCTCACCCCCGAGCAGCTCCGTGACGCCCGGATGATCCTGTGGAAGGGCCACTGCTCGGTCCACGGCCGGTTCTCCCCCGACGTCGTCGACGAGCTGCGGGCGACCGTGCCGGGGATCAACATCCTGGTCCACCCCGAGTGCCAGCACGAGGTGGTCCTCAAGGCCGACCTGGTGGGCTCCACCGAGTTCATCATCAAGACGATCGAGGCCGCCCCCGCCGGCTCCAGCTGGGCGATCGGCACCGAGCTCAACCTGGTCAAGCGGCTCGCGGACGCCCACCCGGACAAGAACATCGTCTTCCTCGACAAGACGGTCTGCTACTGCTCGACGATGAACCGCATCGACCTGCCGCACTTCGTGTGGGCGCTCGAGTCGCTCGTCGCCGGCACGGTGGTCAACCAGATCACCGTGGACCCCGAGACCGAGAAGTGGGCGCTCGTCGCCCTCGAGCGGATGCTGGCCCTCCCCGGCCGGACGCCGAAGGTCTGAGCCGCCGGCTGCCTCAGAGGCCCGGCGCGCCCCAGATCGCCAGCCAGCGGGAGAGCTCCGGCTCGACGGGGAGCTCCGCGGCCAGCGCGTCGCGGACCTGGATCTCCAGCAGGTTGTCGCGCCGCTGACCCCCACCGGGCGCGGGCGCGAAGGCGTAGAACGTGCCCTGCTTGTAGAGGTAGACCAGTCCGACCCGGCGTCCGGTCGCGTCCGCGAACGGGATCAGGGAGCACAGCAGCGCCGGGCCGAAGCCCTCGGCCTCGAGGCCGGTGTTCACCGCGTGCAGGTCGGTGCAGAGACCGCTCGTCTCCGAGGGGTCGCGGTGCACCTGGAGCCAGGTGAACCCGAACCCGTCGGCGCTCACCTCCACCTCCGGTGCGTCGGCAGCCTGGCGGAGCAGCTCGAGGATGTCGTCCTGCGTCTGCCCGAACCCGGCCCCGGCGGCCGCGCGGTAGCAGACCGAGCCGTCGCCGGTCGGGGCCAGGCCGAGCGAGGTCTGGAGGGTCACGGCCGCGCTCGGGACCAGGAAGAGCGCGTCGAGGTTGGCCTGCTTCGGCCGGGTGCGACCGAGGATCGAGTCCAGGAAGCCCATCAGCGCCCGGGCCTGCCGAGCTCGGTCTGGATCTCGGCCAGCTGCTGGAGCCGCTGCTCGAGCGAGGGGTGCGTCGAGGTGAGGGTCCGCAGGGAGACGCCGCGGATGGCCGGCGCGATGAAGAAGGCGTTCATCGACTGCGACGCGCGCAGGTCGCGCTGCGGGATGGCGTTCATCTCGCCGGTGATCTTCTGCAGCGCCGACGCGAGCGCGTGCGGCTTGAGGGTGAGGTAGGCGCCGGCGCGGTCCGCGGAGAGCTCGCGGTAGCGGGAGAGCACCTTGAGCAGCACGAAGCTGATGGCGTAGGTGACGAGGCTGATGAGGAGGACCACCAGCCACATCGGCAGGGCGGAGTTGTTGCTGCGCCGGTTGCCACCGAGGAAGGCGCCGTACCGGGACCCCTGCGCCAGCATGCCCGCGACGATGCCCGCGGACGAGGCGATGGTCATCACCAGGACGTCGCGGTGTGCCACGTGCGAGAGCTCGTGGGCCAGCACGCCCTCGAGCTCCTCGGCGTCGAGGGTCCGCAGGATGCCGGTGGTCACGCAGACCACGGAGCGCTCGGGCGAGCGGCCGGTCGCGAACGCGTTGGGGATCGCCATGTCGGCGATGCCCACCCGCGGCTTCGGCATGTCCGCCATGGTGCACAGCCGGTCGATCATCCCGTGCAGCTCCGGCGCCTCCTGCGGGCTGACCTCGCGGGCCCGCATCGCGCGCATCGCGACCTTGTCGGAGGAGTACCACTGGTACCAGGCGACGCCGAGCCCCACGACCCCGATCACCGGCGCGAGTCCCCCGTAGCCGGACTGGCCGGCCACGACCATCAGGCCGACGATCAGCGCCACGAAGAGCGCACCGAGCAGGAACATGACCAGCGTCATCCGGGCGGTCAGCCCGGCGTCGCCGACGAACCGCGTCTTCGCCACCGGGGTCAGCCCTCCTCGCGGGGGCGCTCCACCTTGTCCTGCTCCGGCACGATGACGTCGCCACCCTGGCCGGCGCCCGGCCCGATCGCGTCGGGGGTCGACGGGGCGTTGAGCCCCTTCATCCGGGCCAGCTCCGCCTCGACCTCGGACTGGGAGCTCAGCGCCTCGAGCTCGCGGGCGATGTCGTCACCGCTGTTGAGCGAGCTGGCGTCGTCGAGCGCGCCCGTCGCGATCAGCTCGTCGATGGCACCGGCGCGGGCCTGCATCTGCGCGGTCTTGTCCTCGGCGCGCTGGACGGCCGCCCCGACGTCACCCATCTCGTCGCCGATCCCGGACATGGCCTCGCCGATCCGGGTCTGGGCCTCGGCGGCGGTGTAGTTAGCCTTGATCGTCTCCTTGCGCGTGCGGAAGGACTCGACCTTCGCCTGCAGCCGCTGCTGCGCCAGGGTGAGCTTCTCCTCCTCGCCCTGCAGTTGCGCGTGCTGGGCCTTGAGGTCGTTGATCTGACCGGTGAGCCCTGACTTGCGGGTCAGCGCCTCCCGGGCGAGGTCCTCGCGGCCCATGTCGATCGCCTTCTGGGCCTGGTCCTGCAGCTTCTGGGCCTGCTGCTCGAGCTGGTTGACCTGCAGCTCGACCCGCTTGCGGCTCGTCGCCACGTCGGCCACGCCGCGCCGTACCTTGGAGAGCAGCTCGAGCTGGCGCTGGTAGCTGTAGTCCAGCGTCTGTCGAGGGTCCTCGGCCCGGTCGAGGGCCGTGCTCGCCTTCGACCGGAAGATCAGGCTGAGGCGCTTCATGAGACTCATCGGGTGGTGCCCTTCCAGACGTCCAGCGGTGTGGGTCAACCCTACGGCTCGGCGGCAACCACGGCGAGACCGCCGGTAGGCTGGGCGTCCCGTCCGCCCTCCCAGAAGGTCCCCGGTGTTCCGTCGCAACAAGTCCGAGACCGACGTCTCCCCCACCACCACTGCCAGCACTGGCACCGCCACCGCGAAGCCGGGCGGCAAGGGGCGCCCCACGCCCACCCGCAAGGAGGCCGAGGCGGCCGCCCGCGCGCGGGCGAAGGCGCCGCGCACCCGCAAGGAGCAGGCGAAGGCCCAGCGGGCCGCGCGGGCGGAGTCCAGCCAGCAGGTGCGCGCGGCCATGAAGGCCGGTGACGAGCGGTACTACCTGCCGCGGGACCGTGGTCCGGTCCGCCGCTTCGTGCGCGACTTCGTCGACACGCGGTTCTCGATCATCGAGCTGATGATCCCGCTGCTCATCGTCACGATGGTCCTCGGCTACTCGGGCAACCAGGACCTGGCGAGCTTCGGCAACACCCTGCTCATCGGCACGCTGCTGCTGGTGGTCATGGACATGGTGTTCCTCCGCTTCCGCCTGCGGCGCCAGCTGGCCCGCCGGTTCCCCGACGCGGAGACCAAGGGCACGACCTACTACGCCGTCACCCGCGCGATGCAGATGAAGTTCATGCGCCTGCCGAAGGCCCAGGTCAAGATCGGCCAGGACCTGCCCGAGCACTACCGCTAGCGCCCGGGCCGCGGCTCAACGGCCGGGGAAGTCCCGACGCGGCGGCGACTGGGTCTTGGCCGGGTCCCGCTCCACGACGGGTCCGACGACGTCGTCGATCGCCGCCAGCACCGACTCGTCGAGGGTCACGCCGGCCGCCTTGACGTTCTCGGTCACCTGCTCGGGCCGGCTGGCGCCGATGATGGCCGAGGAGACGTTGCGGTTCTGCAGCACCCACGCGATGGCCAGCTGCGACATCGACAGGCCCGCGTCGTCGGCGATCGGGCGGAGGCCCTGCACCCGCTCGAGCACGTCGTCCTGCATCCAGCGCTTGATCATGTCCGCGCCGCCCTTCTCGTCGGTGGCGCGCGAGCCGGGCGGGGGCGCCTGGCCGGGCTGGTACTTCCCGGTGAGCACCCCCTGGGCGATCGGGGACCAGACGACCTGGCCCATGCCGAGCTCCTCGCAGGTCGGGACGACCTCGTCCTCGATGACCCGCCAGAGCATGGAGTACTGCGGCTGGTTGGAGACGAGGGGGATCCGCAGCTCACGGGCGAGTCCGTGCGCGGCCCGGATCTCCTCGGCCCGCCACTCCGAGACCCCGATGTAGAGCGCCTTGCCCTGCCGGACGACGTCGGCGAAGGCCTCCATCGTCTCCTCCAGCGGCGTCTCGTGGTCGTAGCGGTGCGCCTGGTAGAGGTCGACGTAGTCGGTCCCGAGTCGGGTGAGCGAGCCGTCGATCGACTCCATGATGTGCTTGCGCGAGAGGCCGTGGTCGTTGTGCGCGCCGGGCCCGGTCGGCCAGTAGACCTTGGTGAAGATCTCCAGGCCCTCGCGCCGCTGGCCCGCGAGGGCCTTGCCGAGGACGGTCTCGGCGGCGGTGTTGGCGTAGACGTCGGCGGTGTCGAAGGTGGTGATCCCCTCCTCCAGCGCCTGCCGGACGCAGGCGAGGGCGGCGTCCTCCTCGACCTGCGAGCCGTGGGTGAGCCAGTTGCCGTACGAGATGGCCGAGATCTTCAGGCCGCTCGCTCCGAGGTTGCGGATCTCCATGGGCCCGACCGTACTCAGGCGTCGAAGTCCAGCACCACCCGCGGCGAGGTCGGGTGGGCCTGGCAGGCGAGGACGTACCCGGCGGCGACCTCGTCCGGCTCCAGCGCCCAGCTGGTGTCCATCGCCACCGACCCCTCGACCACCCGCGCCCGGCAGGTCCCGCAGACCCCACCGCGGCAGGCGAAGGGCAGGTCGCCGCGGACGGCGAGGGCGGCCTCGAGCACCGGCGCCCCCTCGGGCGCGAGGTCCACCTCGGCCGTCCGGCCCTCGTGGCGTACGACGACGCGCGCGGCGCCGTCGAGCGCGGCCACCGGCGCGGCGGCGCGCGGTGGCGGGTCGGCGTGGAAGAGCTCGGTGTGCACGATCCCGGGCAGCACGCTGCGCAGCTCGGCCAGCAGCGGCTGCGGCCCGCAGACGTACCACTCCTCGACCCCCTCGAGCCCGAGCGCCGCGACGATGCGGCGCATCCGGTCGGCGTCGAGCCGACCGGAGAACAGCTCGGCCTCCTGGGTCTCGCGGGAGAGCACGCGCGCCACCTGGAGCCGCTCGGGGAAGCGGTCCTTCAGGTCGTGGACCTCCTCGAGGAACATCGCCGAGCGCTGGGTCCGGTCGGCGACGACCAGGCTGACCCGCGAGCCGGGCTCGCCCTCGAGCACCGCCGCGACGATCGACAGCACCGGCGTGATGCCGGAGCCGGCCGCGACCGCGCCGTACCACCGCCGGCGGGCGGGGTCCGGCACCGCGGTGAACCGCCCGGCCGGTGTCATCACCTCGAGCCGGTCGCCGGGGCGCAGCCGGGGCACGACGGCGTCGCTGAAGACGCCGCCCGGGAGGCGGCGCACGCCGATGCGCACGGTGCCCGAGGACGGCGGGGCGCACAGGGAGTAGGACCGGCGGACGTCGTCGTCGCCACGCACGCAGACGTGCTGACCGGCGGTGAAGGCGTAGGCCCCGGCCAGCTCCGGCGGCACGGCGAAGGTGATCGCCACGGCGTCGTCGGCCGTCTCCTCGACCGCGGCGACCTCGAGCGTGTGGAAGGGCATGGTCAGATCGGCTTGACCCGCTCGAAGGGCTCGCGGCAGCTGCGGCAGGTCCACAGCGCCTTGCACGGCGTGGAGCCGAACCGGCTCGACTCCCGCGTCCGGAGGCTGCCGCACCGCGGGCACCGGACCGCCAGCGCCACGTCGACCGGTCCGGCAGGGGTGGCCGGGCCGGGCGGCGCGATGCCGTGCGCCGCGAGCAGGGCCCGCCCGCGCGGGGTGATCCAGTCCGTCGTCCAGGGCGGCGACAGCACCACCTCCACGGCGACGCGCCGGTAGCCGGCGCAGGTGAGGGCCTCGACGAGGTCCTCACCGATGGTCTCGACGGCCGGGCAGCCGGAGTAGGTGGGGGTGATCTGGACGTGCACGCACCCGGTGTCGTTCTCCGTGACGTCCCGGAGGATGCCCAGGTCGCCGATGGAGACGACCGGCATCTCGGGATCGGGCACCGCGGATGCGATGCGCCAGGCCGCGCCGTGGGCGACGGGTGCGGCGGGGAAGAGGTCGCGGGTCACCAGCTCGCTCCTGGGTGGGCCCGGGCGACCTGCTGCATCTCGGCGAGCAGGTCGGCCAGGTGCTCGGTGTGGTCGCCCCGACGGCCCCCGCCACCGGCCGGCGGCACGTCGGGAACCGTGAGCGTCGCGGCGTCGAGGACGGCGGTCGCCCGCGCCAGCACGGCCGGTGCCAGCGTGGCGGGGTCGACGCAGGCACCGCTGTCGGGCCGGAGGAGCTCCGCGAGGTAGGGCCACTCGGCATCCAGCGCCGCCTGCGCCCGCCGGTGCGACTCCTCCGTGCCGTCGCCCAGGCGCAGGACCCAGGTCGAGGCGTGGTCGAGGTGGTAGTCGACCTCCTTGACCGCCTTGGCGGCGACGCCGGCCAGCACGGGGTCCGCGCCGGCCGCGAGCGCGGCGTACACCTCGAGCTGCCACGCGGCGAGCAGGAGCATCCGCACCATCGCGACGCCGAAGTCCTGCTGCGGCCGCTCGACGAGGAGGACGTTGCGGAAGTCCTCGGGGCCGCGGAGGTAGGCGAGGTCGTCCGCCGAGCGGCCGGCACCCTCGAGCGACCCGGCGTGCGCGAGGAGCGCCCGGGCCTGGCCGAGCTGGTCGAGCCCGATGTTGGCGAGCGCCACGTCCTCCTCCAGCTCCGGCGCGCGGCTGATCCACCAGCCCAGGCGCTGGGCCGTGACGAGCGCGTCGTCGCCGAGGCCGAGCACGGCGTCGACGGAAGTCGCGGACGTGGTCACAGGTGCTCCACGCCGTCGGGCACGGTGTAGTGCGTCGGGTGCCGGTAGTCCTTGTCCGCGGCGGGGTCGAAGAGTGCCCCGCGGCGGGCCGGGTCGGAGACCACCAGGGCCGCGGAGGGGACCACCCAGATCGAGACGCCCTCCTGCCGTCGGGTGTAGACGTCCCGGGCGTTGCGCAGCGCGAGGTCGGCGTCCGGGGCGTGGAGGGAGCCCGCGTGGACGTGCGCCATGCCGCGGCGGGCCCGCACGAACACCTCCCACAGCGGCCACGAGGCCGCCGTCGCGCTCATGCCGCCGGCTCTCTCGTCGCCTGCTTCGCGGCGTACGCCGCAGCCGCTTCACGCACCCACGCGCCCTCCTCGTGGGCGCGGACCCGGTGGGCGATCCGCTCGGCGTTGCACGGGCCACGGCCTGCCACGACCTCGTCGAGCTCCGCGAAGTCGACCGGCCCGAAGTCCCAGTGGCCCCGCTCCTCGTTCCATCGCAGGTCGGGGTCCGGCAGCGTGAGTCCGAGCGCCTCGGCCTGGGGGACGGCGATGTCGACGAACCGCTGGCGCAGCTCGTCGTTGGTGAACCGCTTGATCCCCCAGGCCATCGAGCGCGCCGTGTGCGCGGACTCGGCGTCGGGCGGGCCGAACATCATCAGCGAGGGCCACCAGAACCGGTCGACCGCGTCCTGCGCCATCGCCTTCTGGCCCGCGGTCCCGTGGCTGAGCGTGTGGAGGATCTCGAAGCCCTGCCGCTGGTGGAAGGACTCCTCCTTGCAGATCCGCACCATCGCGCGGGCGTAGGGGCCGTAGGAGCAGCGGCACAGCGGCACCTGGTTGACGATGGCGGCACCGTCGACCAGCCAGCCGATCGCCCCGACGTCGGCCCAGGTGAGGGTCGGGTAGTTGAAGATCGAGGAGTACTTCTGCCGGCCGGCGTGCAGGGCGTCCAGCAGCTGCGCCCGCTGGACAGGCTCCCCGTCGGTGGCCAGCGTCTCGGCCGCGGCGTACAGGTAGAGCCCGTGGCCCGCCTCGTCCTGGACCTTCGCCATCAGGATCGCCTTGCGCCGCAGGCTCGGCGCCCGGGCGATCCAGGCGGCCTCGGGCTGCATGCCGATGATCTCCGAGTGGGCGTGCTGGGCGATCTGACGCACCAGGGTGCGGCGGTAGCCCTCCGGCGACGGGTCGTCGGGCTCGACCCGCTCCCCCGCGGCGAGGAGGGCGCGGAAGTCGGCCGGCTCGTCCCCCAGCGGCTCCTCCATGGCGGCACGCTAGCACCGTCGTGTGACACACGCCAGCACCTGGGGGGCGATTCTGTCACAACCCCTGGCGGCTGGGAGGATGCCGACATGAGCAGTCCGACCGCCGACGTGAGCGTCCGCATCGCGTGGGCCGACGACGCGCCGGCGATCGCGGCCCTGCAGCTGCGCACCTGGCCCGAGACGTACGGCGCAGCACTCCCCGCCGACGCCTTCCCCTCCGGCCCCGAGGCGCACGAGCAGGCCGCGGCGGCCTGGCACGCGTCGCTGTCCCGCCCTGGCGACGCGCGCCACCGGGCCCTGGTCGCGCTCGAGCACAACCGCGTCGTCGGCTTCACCATGGTCGGCCCGTCGGCGGACCCCGACTGCGACCCGGTCGTCGACGCGGAGCTGGCCGAGCTCACGGTCGACCCGGCCGAGCGGGGGAAGGGGCACGGGTCCCGCCTGCTCCAGGCCGCCGTCGACACCATGCGGGCCGACCGGTTCACCCGCGCGGTGCTGTGGGCGGCGGTCGGCGACGACGCCCTGCGCCGCTTCCTCACCGAGGCGGGCTGGGCGCCGGACGGTGCGCACCGGGAGCTCGACCTCGACGGCGAGGGGACCACCACCCTCAAGCAGGTCCGGCTCCACACGAGCCTGCAGGAACCGGGCTGACCGCGGCCGTGCTCGAGACGCGCGAGCGGAGCGCCATCATCCGGGACGGCCTCGGGGTCGGTGTCGCCACCGGGGCGTACGGCGTCTCCTTCGGAGCCGTGTCGGTGGCCGCGGGCCTCGACGTCTGGCAGACCTGCGTGCTGTCGCTGCTGATGTTCACCGGCGCCTCGCAGTTCGCCCTGGTCGGGGTCGTCGCCGCCGGCGGCGCGCCGCTCTCCGGCGCGCTGGCGGCCCTCCTGCTCGGCACCCGCAACACCCTCTACGGCCTGCGGGTCGCACCCCTGCTCGGCTGGCGTGGCTGGCGGCGCGCCGCAGCCGCGCACCTGCTGATCGACGAGTCGACGGCGATGTCGGTGACCCGTCCCACCGGGGACGCGGCCCGGCTGGGCTTCGTGGTCACCGGCGGGTCGGTGTTCGTGCTGTGGAACCTCGCCACGCTCGCGGGCGCCCTGGCCGGCACCGTCATCGGTGACCCGCGGACCTACGGGCTCGACGCGGCGGTCGGCGCGGCGTTCCTGGCCCTGCTCTGGCCCCGGCTCGACACCCTGCGCCACCGACTGGTGGCGGTCGCCGCCGCCGCGGTGGCGCTGGGCGCGGTGCCCGTGACCGCGGCGGGCGTGCCGGTGCTCGTGGCCGCCGGCGTGGCGCTGCTCGCCGGGGTCCTCACCCGGGAGAGCCGAGGCACCGGGGAGGCCGCGCGATGACGACGTGGGCAGCGGTGGTCATCGCCGGCGTGGGCTGCTACCTGCTGAAGCTCGGCGGGATGTCCGTGCCCGCGCGGGTCCTGGACCGGCCGCTCGTCGCCCGGGTGGCCGACCTGATCCCCGTCGCCCTGCTCTCGGCGCTGGTGGCGGTCCAGGTGCTCGCGGAGGGGCAGGCCCTGGTCGCCGACGCCCGGCTCGCCGGGCTCGGTGCAGCGGTGCTGCTGCTCGCGCTCCGCGCGCCGTTCCTCGTCGTGGTCTTCGGGTCGGCGCTCGTCGCCGCCCTCGTCCGCCTGGTCTGAGCGGCGGGCCGGCAGCTCCCGGCCGCAGCGCCGCCGGGTCGGCCCTCAGTCGAGGTCGAGGTAGTGCTCGAGGCCGACGGTGAGGCCCGGACGGTCGGCGACGCCCCGGACGCCGGCGAGCACCCCGGGCGTGAAGGAGGCACGGTCGAGGGAGTCGTGCCGGATGGTGAGGGTCTCCCCCACTCCCCCGAGCACGACCTCCTGGTGCGCGACCAGCCCGCGGATCCGCAGGCCGTGGACGCGGACCCCGTCGACGTCGGCTCCCCGAGCACCCTCCAGCCCGGTGCTGGTGGCATCGGGGACCGGACCGAGGCCGGCCTCCCGGCGGGCCGCCGCCACGAGCTGCGCCGTACGCCGTGCGGTGCCGGAGGGCGCGTCCGCCTTGTCGGGGTGGTGGAGCTCGACGATCTCGACGGACTCGTAGAACGGCGCGGCCGCAGCTGCGAAGCGCATCATCAGGATCGCGCCGATGGAGAAGTTGGGGGCGATGAGCACGCCGGTGCCGGGCGCGTCGGCCAGCCACCCTTGCAGGGTCGCGAGACGCTCGTCGTCGAAGCCCGTCGTGCCCACGACGGCATGGATGCCACGCTCGATGCAGAACCGCAGGTTGTCCATGACCACGTCCGGGTGGGTGAAGTCCACGACCACGTCGGCCCGGGCCGCGACCAGGGCCTCGACGTCGTCGCCGGCGTCCACCTCGGCCACGAGCTCGGTGCCGTCCGCCTCGGCGACGGCGCGGCACACCTCGGCGCCGACCTTGCCGCGCGCCCCGAGGACGCCCACCCGGATGCTCTGCGCTGCTGCCTCGTTGGTCACCCTCCCACGCTAGTGGGACCGGCCTCGGCAACCAGTGGTCGGGGCGTTCTGGCAAGGTTGACCTCATGGCTGTGCAGGCGATCCCGGCGCGCATCCGCTGGGCCGTGGACTTCATGGACGTCCAGCCCTCCGACCACGTGCTCGAGATCGGCTGCGGTCCGGGGGCCGGCGCGGAGGCGATCTGCGCCAAGCTCGACACCGGCAAGCTCTTCGCGATCGACCGCTCGGAGTCGGGCGTCGACCGCACCAAGCGCCGCAACCAGAAGCACGTGGACGTCGGCCGGCTCACCGTGCGACAGATCGACCTCGCGACGCTGCGGGTCCCGGTCAAGCGGCTGCACAAGGTCTTCGCCTTCAACGTCAACCTCTTCTGGGTGCGCTCCTGCGCCGACGAGGTCGCACTGCTGCACGAGCGGGTCCTGCCCGGCGGGGCCGTCTTCCTCTTCTACGAGGTGCGCTTCCCCCACCAGGTCCCCGAGATCATCTCGAAGGCGTCGGCCTCCCTGGCCGAGGGCGGCTTCCGGGTCTCGGTGGTCGAGCAGAAGCAGCCGCCGGTCATCGGCATCATCGGCCGCCGCTGACGGCGAGAACCTGATAGCACCTCGACATTAGGCAATTCCCTAATGTAGGGTCGCCATCAGGTCTCAGTCGATCGAGGAGGTCATGGATGTCGCGCACCCTCGCCGTCGTGACCGTCGACCAACGGGCCAGCCGGAGCGGCGAGGACCGGGTCCCCGAGGCGCTGGCGGCCCTCGCGGCCCTGCCCGACCTTGCCGACCGCCCGCTGCTGCGGCCCTTCGAGCGCACGGCCGGCGACGAGCTCCAGGGGGTCGTCGACGACCCCGGCACCCTCGTCGCGGTGGTCGGCGCCCTGCTGCGCACCCAGGCGTGGTACGTCGGCATCGGCATCGGGGAGGTCGAGGAGCCACTGCCCGACAGCGCCCGCGCCGGCCGCGGCGCGGCGTACCTGCACGCCCGCACCGCCGTCACGGCGGCCAAGAACAGCCCCTGGCAGCTCCGCGTGGTCGGTGACGACCCGGACGCCCGCTCGCTCGAGACGACCCTGTGGCTGTGGGCCGCCGTCCTGGCCCGGCGCACCGCACGCGGGTGGGAGGTGGCCGAGCTCGTCACCGAGGGCCTGTCCTACGAGGAGGCCGGACGCCGGCTCGGCATCAGCCAGTCGGCGGTCAGCCAACGGGCCCAGGCGGCCGGCATCGTCGAGGCCCGCCGCGCCGCGGAGCTCGCCACCACCCTCGCCGCCAGGCTGCTGGGGCAGGCGCCGTGAGCCCGGAGAACGTCGGGCAGCTCCTGCTCGTCCTCCTCGGCTTCGCCGCCGCGGCCTGCGCGGCGGCGTGGACCCGGGCCGGCGAGCGGGTCTTCGTGCCCGCGACGGCCGCCCTGCTGCTGGCCGCCGGCGGCGTCGCCGGGCTGTCGCCGGCCGTCGAGGTCGACGGACGACCGCTGACCGCCCTGTTGGTGCTGCTCGGTGGGGTCGTGGCGATCGGCGGTGGCGGACCTGTCACCGCCCGCATCTTCGCCCTGGTGGACCGGGAGGACGTCTCCGCCGACCGGGCCGCGTCGATCGACCGCGCCGGCGAGCTGCTGCGCGGCGGCGCGTGGATCGGCGCGCTGGAGCGCACGGCGATCTACGCCACCCTGGTCGCGGGGTGGCCCGAGGGCCTGGCCGTGGTCCTCGCGCTCAAGGGCCTCGGCCGCTACCCCGAGCTCCGAGACGCCGAGGGCAACGCCCGGCACGGCGCCACGGAGCGGTTCATCATCGGGACCTTCACGAGCGTGCTGTGGGCCGCCGGCTGCGCGGCGGTCGTGGTCCTGGCCCGGTAGGGCCGGACCACCCGGGGCTCACTCGGGGCTCACTCGGGGCTCACTCGGGCCCGACCTCGGCGAGCACCTCCGGCCCGGCGAACACCTCGGCGGCGACCGCACGGACCTCCTCGAGGGTGACCGCGTCGATCCGGGCCATCACGTCGTCGATCGAGAGCAGCTCGTCGTAGACCAGCTCCGCCTTGCCCAGCCGCGACATCCGTGACCCGGAGTCCTCCAGCCCGAGCACCAGGCCACCGCGCAGCTGACCCTTCCCCCGAGCCAGCTCCTCGGCCGTGATGCCCTCCGCCGCGACCTTGGCCAGCTCCGCGCGGACCGTGGCGAGGACCTCGGCGCGCTTGGCCGGCAGGCACCCGACGGAGACGCCGACGACGCCGGAGTCGGCGTGGCTGCCCGAGAAGGAGTAGACCGAGTACGCCAGGCCGCGACGCTCCCGGACCTCCTGGAACAGCCGGCTGGAGGTGCCGCCCCCCAGGGCGGTGTTGAGGACACCCAGCGCGAAGCGCCGGTCGTCGTTGCGGCCGAGCCCCTCCATGCCGAGCACCAGGTTCACCTGCTCGAACGGCCGCGTCGTCGACCGCTCGCCCGGCTGCACCGGCAGCCAGGGCTCGCTGCCCCGCGCCGGCGCGGGGGCGTCGCCGCCGCCCTCCAGGAAGCCGTTGCGCGAGAACGCCGCGGCGACCTGCTCGACCAACGCCTCGTGGTCCAGCGCACCGGCGACCGAGACGACCATGCTTCCCGGACGGTAGTGCTCGCGGTAGAAGTCGTGGACCTGCGCGCGGGTCAGCGCGGTGATCGAGTCGACCGTCCCGGCGATGTCCCGGCCGAGCGCGGAGTCGGTGCCCCACGCCTGCGCGGCGAAGAGGTTGTGCACCACGTCGTCGGGATCGTCGTCGTGCATGGCGATCTCGTCGAGGATCACGTCGCGCTCGGCCTCGACGTCCTCCTCGGCCAGCAGCGAACCGGTGACCATGTCGCCCAGGACGTCGACCGCCAGCGCGAGGTCCTCGTCGAGGACCCGCGCGTGGAAGCAGGTGTACTCCTTGGCGGTGAAGGCGTTGAACTCCCCGCCGACCGCGTCCAGCGCGATCGAGATGTCGAGCGCCGAGCGCTCCGCGGTGCCCTTGAACAGCAGGTGCTCGAGGAAGTGCGAGCAGCCGTGGAGGGTGGCGGACTCGTCGCGGGAGCCGACTCCGACCCAGACGCCGATCGCGGCGGACCGGACGCCGGCCATCTCCTCCGAGATCACCCGCAGCCCGCCGGGCAGGACGGTGCGCCGCACGGTCGAGGTCACCTGGCCGGCGGCGTCCCGGACGGTCTGGAGGACCTCGGTCGGCCGGACCGGCTCGGAGCGGTGGGAACGGGACGACCGGCCGGCAGCGGGCTGCCGGCCGGTCGTCGTGGTCCGTGGAGCCACGATGGAGGTCAGGCCTCCTCGGTGGCCTCGGCCTCGGGGGCCGCCTCGGCGTCGCCGCCGTCGGCCTCCTCGACGACCGGGACCAGCGACAGCTTGCCGCGGTCGTCGATCTCGCCGATCTCGACCTGGATCTTCTGGCCGACCGAGAGCACGTCCTCGACGGCGTCGACGCGCTTGCCCCCGGCGAGCGGACGCAGCTTGCTGATGTGCAGCAGGCCGTCCTTGCCCGGGAGAAGCGAGACGAACGCACCGAAGTTCGTCGTCTTCACGACCGTGCCGAGGTAGCGCTCGCCGACCTCGGGCATCGTCGGGTTCGCGATGGCGTTGATCGCCGAGCGGGCGGCGTCGGCGGCCTCGCCGTTGGTCGCACCGACGTAGATCGTGCCGTCGTCCTCGATGGAGATCGAGGCGCCGGTGTCGTCCTGGATCTGGTTGATCACCTTGCCCTTCGGGCCGATGACCTCGCCGATCTTGTCGACGGGGATCTTGATGGTGATGATCCGCGGCGCGGTCGGGGACATCTCCTCGGGGGCGTCGATGGCCTCGGCCATGACGTCGAGGATGGCGTGGCGGGCGTCGCGGGCCTGGGTGAGCGCCGCGGCGAGCACGTCGGCCGGGATGCCGTCCAGCTTGGTGTCGAGCTGCAGGGCGGTGACGAACTCCCGGGTGCCGGCGACCTTGAAGTCCATGTCGCCGAAGGCGTCCTCGGCGCCGAGGATGTCGGTCAGGGCGACGTACTTGGTCTCCCCGTCGATCTCACCGGAGACCAGGCCCATCGCGATGCCGGCGACCGAGGCCTTCAGCGGCACGCCGGCCTGCAGCAGCGAGAGCGTGGAGGCGCAGACCGAGCCCATCGAGGTGGAGCCGTTGGACCCCATCGCCTCGGAGAGCTGGCGGATGGCGTACGGGAACTCCTCGCGGGTGGGGAGGACCGGGAGCAGCGCGCGACGCGCGAGCGCACCGTGGCCGACCTCGCGACGCTTGGGCGAGCCCACGCGGCCGGTCTCGCCGGTGGAGAACGGCGGGAAGACGTACTTGTGCATGTACCGGCGGTGCTTCTCCGGGGAGAGCGTGTCGAGCTGCTGCTCCATCTTGAGCATGTCCAGCGTGGTGACACCCAGGATCTGGGTCTCGCCGCGCTCGAACAGCGCCGAGCCGTGCACCCGCGGGATCACGCCGACCTCGGCATGCAGGGGACGGATGTCGGCGAGGCCACGACCGTCGATGCGGACCTTGTCGCGCAGGATGCTCTCGCGGACCAGCTGCTTGTTCAGCCCACGGAACGCGGCGCCGATCTCCTTCTCGCGGCCCTCGAACGTGCCGGCGAGCTGGTCGAGCAGCCCCGCCTTCAGCTCGCTGGTGCGCTCCTCGCGCTCGGCCTTGTCGGCGATCTTCATCGCCGCGGCCAGGTCGGCCCGGACGGCGGACTCGACGGCCTCGTAGACGTCGTCCTCGTAGTCGAGGAAGACCGGGAAGTCCTGGACCGGCTTGGCGGCCGCGCCGGCGAGCTCGGCCTGCGCCTCGCACAGCTGCTTGATGAACGGCTTGGCAGCATCGAGGCCGCTGGCGACGACCTCCTCGGTCGGCGCCTGGACACCGCCCTGGACGAGGGTCCAGGCCTGCTCGGTGGCCTCGGCCTCGACCATCATGATCGCGACGTCACCGGTGTCGGTCACCCGACCGGCGACGACCATGTCGAAGACGGCGTCCTCGAGCTGGCTGTGGGTCGGGAACGCCACCCACTGGCCCTCGATGAGGGCGACGCGGACGCCGCCGACCGGGCCGGAGAACGGCAGGCCGGAGAGCTGCGTCGAGATCGAGGCGGCGTTGATGGCGAGCACGTCGTACGGCGTGTCGGGGTCGAGCGCCAGGACGGTGATGACGACCTGGACCTCGTTGCGCAGGCCCTTCTTGAACGTCGGGCGCAGCGGGCGGTCGATGAGGCGGCAGGTGAGGATGGCGTCCTCGCCCGGGCGGCCCTCGGACCGGAAGAACGAGCCGGGGATCTTGCCCGCGGCGTACATCCGCTCCTCGACGTCGATCGTCAGGGGGAAGAAGTCGAAGTGGTCCTTGGGCTGCTTGCCGGCGGTCGTCGCCGAGAGCAGCATCGTGTCGTCGTCGAGGTAGGCCGTGACGGAGCCGGCGGCCTGCCGGGCGAGGAGCCCGGTCTCGAACTTGACGGTGCGGGTGCCGAACTTGCCGTTGTCCAGAACGGTCTCGACGGCGGAGATGACGGGGTCGGTCAAAGGGGATCCCTTGTCTGTCGCGGAGCGATCCGCGGCGTCCCGCATGGCGTGAGGCCGGTCTTCGATCGAGGCCCGCAGGCGCGCCGTGGGCGCCTCTCCTGAGGGCCACTACCGAGGACCGGGCCGAAACGGCGGGTCGCTCCTGGTGTGGTGAAGTTGTCCGGTTCTGAATCTAGCGCAGGACGGCGCGAGCGCCGCCGCGCCACGGGGCCGGTCAGGCCCCGAAAAGCGTGAAGGGCCCACCAGCGGTGGGCCCTTCACGGAGCATCAGCGGCGCAGGCCGAGACGCTCGACGATCGAGCGGTAGCGGTCGATCTCCGTCTTCTGCAGGTAGTTCAGCAGCCGACGGCGCTGACCGACCAGCAGGAGCAGGCCACGACGGCTGTGGTGGTCGTGCTTGTGCTGCTTGAGGTGCTCGGTGAGGTGGGAGATGCGGTGGCTGAGCAGCGCGATCTGCACCTCGGGCGAACCGGTGTCGCCCTCGGTCGTGGCGTACTCCGCCATGATCCGCTTCTTGGTCTCCCGGTCGGTTCCGATCGACATGCGGGCTCCTTCCGGCCGCTGGGGCCTGGTCGCTGCGCGGCGCGCCGGGGCCTGTTCACCCGGGCACTCTGGTTCCGCGGCCGTTCTACGGCGGTCGCCCGGGTCCTCCGGGCAACCGCAGCAGACTAGCGCGGGCGCGGGCAGCAGCCCAAAACGCCGACCAGCACGCCGACCAGCACGCCGACCAGTACGCCGACCAGTACGCCGATCAGTACGCCGGCGGGTCCTCGCGCCGGGTCGTGGTGACCGTCCCTTCCTTGCTCCGTCGGCTGTTCATCGTGACGGCGGTCAGCACGAGCACGAGCACCCCTCCGGCCGCCATGATCCAGCCCACCATCGTGAGGTCGACCCCCTCGATGGCGTCGCTCACGGCGAGCGCGAGGATCAGACCGACGACGAGGAGGAAGACTCCGAGTCCGTAGCCCATGAATTGTCCTTTCCCAGGGGTCATCGCACCGAGGTGGGCGCGCGCGACGCACCGGTGCCCGGGCGCGCCGCTCCGGAAACCGCCGGCCCCGGAACGTCTGGACCTGACCGGCTGCCGGTCGGGTCGGTCAGCCGGCCAGCACCTCGGCCGCGGCCGCACGCGCGGCGGCCGGGTCGTCGGCGCCGAGCGCGGCCTCCGCAGCCTCCTCGCACCGCTCGAAGGTGACCGTTCCCAACCGTGCGCCGACCGACCGCACCGCCGTCTCGGCCATTGACACGGAGGTGACGCCGAGCCCGACCAGGACACAGGCCAGCAGCGGGTCGGCGGCGGCCTCGCCACACACCCCCACCGGCTTCCCGGCGCGGCGACCGGCCTCGGCGGTGATCGCGACCAGCTGCAGCACCGCGGGCTGCCACGGGTCGGTCAGGTGGGCGAGGTCCGAGGCCATCCGGTCGGCGGCCATCGTGTACTGGGTGAGGTCGTTGGTGCCCAGCGAGAGGAAGTCGACGACCCCGAGCAGGCGATCGGCCAGCAGCGCTGCGGCCGGCACCTCCACCATCACGCCCGCCTTCAGCCCCCGGGCGCGCACGGCGCTGGCGAAGTCCGCTGCCTCGGCGACGGTCGCGACCATGGGAGCCATCACCCAGGCCTCCACGCCGGTCTGCGCGGCGGCGGCCGCCACCGCGTCGAGCTGCCGCTCGAGCAGGCCGGGGTTGTCGAAGGAGAGCCGGAAGCCGCGGACACCCAGCGCCGGGTTGTCCTCGCCGCTGTGGGTCGCGAAGGCGACCGGCTTGTCCGACCCGGCGTCCAACGTCCGGACCACGACGTACCGACCCGCGAACGGGCGCATCACCGAGGCGTAGATGGCGGTCTGCTCCTCCACCGAGGGTTCCTCGACCCGGTCGAGGAAGCACAGCTCGGTCCGGAAGAGTCCCACGCCCTCGACCGGGCCGGCCGCCGCCGATGCCGACGAGGTCCCGTCCGCCACGTTCGCGAGGACCTTCACCGCCACGCCGTCGGCCGTCCGGCCGGGCCCACCCCAGGTGGCCACGGCCTGCCGGGCCTCGCGGTCGGCGGCGACCCTGCGCTCGGCCGAGGCGGGGTCGGGGTCGAGCTCGAGGGCGCCGACGGCACCGTCGACCAGCACTCGCGTGCCGGTCGTCAGCCGGGTCGCGCCGGCGGCGCCCACGACGCAGGGGATCCCCAGCTGGCGGGCGATGATCGCGGTGTGGCTCGTCGGCCCACCACGCTCGGTCACGAGGGCGAGGACCGACCGGGGGTCGAGCCCGGCCGTGTCCGAGGGCGCCAGGTCCTCGGCGACCAGCACCGACGGGACGTCCGGCGCCGGGACGCCGGGTTCGGGCTCCCCGACCAGGTGGGCGACGACACGTCGCTCGATGTCGCGCAGGTCGGTGACCCGCTCCGCCATCAGCCCGCCCATCGTGGTGAAGATCCCGGCGAACTGCTCGACCGCAGCCCCGACTGCGGTCAGGAGGTCCTCCCCCGCGCGCAGGTGCTTGCGCACCGCCGAGCGCAGTCCCGTGTCGCCGGCGAGGCCGGCGCTGGCCGTGAGCACCTCGGCGGCCGCACCGGCGGCCACCACGGCCCGCCTCTTGAAGGAGTCCGTCACGGCAGCGACGGCCGCGTCGTAGGCCGCGAGTGCTTCCGCCTCCCCCGCGCTGGGCCGGGCGGCGAAGCGGGCGATCGCCTCGGCAGGGACCTCGGCCCGGACGAGCAGGACCGGACCGTGAGCGACGCCCGGGACAACGGGGGTGCCGGAGAGCGAGGAGATGGCCATGTGCCCGAGTAAACGCCCCTACCCCTTGACAGTCAACCGATACGGGCATAAAACAACACATACACAGATTCCTGACGACAGGTGGCTCATGTACGCGGAGGAACGGCAACAGGCCATGGCCGAGCTCGTCGCCGAGCGCGGGCGGGTCTCGGTGGTCGACCTCGCCGAGCGGTACGACGTCACGACCGAGACCGTGCGGCGCGACCTGTCCGCCCTCGAGCGGTTGGGCCTGGTGCGTCGGGTCCACGGCGGAGCGGTCCCGGCCGGGCGCCTGCCCAGCATCGAGGCAGGCCTGCTCGAGCGCGACCAGGCCAACACCACCCAGAAGGACCGCATCGCCCGGGCCGCGCTGAGGCTGCTGCCTCCCGCCGGCGCGACGGTGCTCCTCGACGCCGGCACGACGACCTCGCGGTTGGCCACCCTCCTGCGCGACCACCGCCTCACCGTGCACACCCACGCCCTGCCGGTGGCGAGCCGCCTGGCGAGCCACCCCCGGGTCGACGTGCACCTGCTCCCCGGCCGGGTCCGCGCCACGACCCAGGCCGCGGTCGGCGCCACCACCGTGGCGGCCCTCGGACGCCTCCGGGTCGACGTCGCCTTCCTCGGCGCCAACGGCGTCTCGACCGGTCACGGGCTCTCGACCCCGGACGGCGACGAGGCGGCGACGAAGCAGGCCATGGTGCGCAGCGCACGACAGGTCGTGGTGCTGGCCGACGCCAGCAAGGTGGGCGCCGAGTCCCCGGTCCGGTTCGCCGACCTGTCGGAGGTCGACGTGCTCGTCACCGACGACGGCGTCGACGAGCTGGAGCGACGCGAGCTGGAGGACGCGGGCCTCGAGGTGGTGGTCGCGTGATCCTCACCGTCACGCCGAACCCGAGCCTGGACCGCACCGTGACGCTGGACGGGCCGGTGACCCGGGGCGCGGTGCACCGTGCGGTCGAGGTGGTCTCCCAGGCAGGCGGCAAGGGCGTCAACATCTCGCGCGCCTCGGTGGTCGCCGGCGTCGCGTCGGTCGCCGTCGTGCCGGCACCCCCGGAGGACCCCTTCGTCCTCGAGCTGCTCGCTGCCGGGATCGACTGCCGTCCCGTTCCCTCCGCCGGTGCGCCGCGGGTCAACATCACCCTCACCGAGCCCGACGGCACCACGACCAAGGTCAACTCCCCCGGGCCGACGGTGACACCGCAGGTGCTCGACGGCCTGTCCGCCGCCCTGCGCAGCCGGGCCGGCACGGCCGAGTGGGTCGTCCTCGCGGGCTCGCTCCCCCCCGGAGCGCCCGTGGACTGGTACGCCGAGCGCGTCGCCGACCTCCGCGGCTCCGCGCGGGTCGCGGTCGACACCAGCGACGCCCCGCTGCAGGCCCTGGTCGACGGGCTGCCCGGGTCCGCCCCCGCGCTGATGAAGCCCAACGCCGAGGAGCTCGCCTCGTTCACCGGCACCGACCCCGAGGAGCTCGAGTCGCATCCCCGCGCCGCCGCTCGCGCGGCGGCGACGCTGCTCGACCGTGGTGTCGGCGCCGTGCTGGCGACCCTCGGCGGCCGCGGCGCCGTCCTCGTCACCGCCGGAGGCGCCTGGCACGCCGGCCCACCGCCGACCACCGTGGTGAGCACCGTCGGCGCCGGCGACTCGAGTCTCTTCGGCTACCTCCTCGGCGACCTGCGTGGGCTCCCGCCCGCGGACCGGCTCGCCCTCGCGGTCGCCTACGGCAGCGCCGCGGCCGCCCTTCCCGGCACCACCATCCCGCGTCCCGACCAGGTCCGCCCGGACCTCGTCACCGCCCACCGGCTCGACCTCACACCTGGAGCAACCGCATGAGCGACCTCATCACCCCCGACCTGGTGCGGCTCGGCGCCGGGCTCGGCAACGACAAGCAGGCAACGATCCGAGCGCTGGCGGGCGTCGTCGCCGGGGCTGGGCGCACCGACGACGTCGACCAGCTGGCCGAGGACGCGCTGGCCCGGGAGGCCACGTCCAGCACCGGCCTTCCCGGCGGCATCGCGATCCCCCACTGCCGCACGAGCGCGGTGTCCGAGCCGACGCTCGCCTTCGCGCGGCTGGACCCGGCGGTCGACTTCGGCGCCAAGGACGGCCCGGCCGACCTGGTGTTCCTCATCGCTGCTCCCGAAGGCGGCGGCACCGTGCACCTCCAGCTGCTCACCAAGCTCGCCCGCGCACTGGTCAAGCCGGACTTCACCCAGGCGCTGCGCGGAGCCGACAGCGCGGAGGAGGTGGTCGCCCTCATCAGCAGCGAGGTCGGAGCCTCCGACGCCGGTACGGCGGCCGGTCGGGCCGTCGAGCCGACCGCGCCCGCGCGGGTCGACCCCGCGCCCTCCGCGGAGCGCCGCCGGCTCGTCGCGGTCACCGCCTGCCCCACGGGTATCGCCCACACCTACATGGCGGCCGAGGCGCTGGAGGCCGCCGCCGAGCGGGCGGGGGTCGACCTCGCCGTCGAGACCCAGGGGTCGGCCGGGTCCACCCCCCTCGACCCGGCCACGGTCGCGGCGGCCGAGGCGGTCATCTTCGCGGTCGACGTCGGGGTCCGCGACCGCGGTCGGTTCGCCGGGAAGCCACTGGTGTCCTCCGGCGTCAAGCGCCCCATCGACGAGGCCGACGCGATGATCGCGGAGGCCCTCCGGCAGGCCGAGGCCCCTGACGCCCTCCGCGTCGAGGGCGGGGGCGGGGACGCCGGCAGCGGCGGGGACCCGCACGCTCGGGCGGCGGAGAGCTGGGGCGGCCGGGTCCGTCGGGTGCTCATGACCGGCGTGTCGTACATGATTCCCTTCGTCGCCGCCGGTGGACTGCTCATCGCCCTCGGCTTCCTCCTCGGTGGCTACGAGATCGTCGGCCCCGGCCGCAGCATCGTGGTCGACAACTCCCTGACCGACCTGCCGGACCCCGCCGCGCTCGGGCTGGACCACGCGCTGTTCGGCTCCGGGCTGATGGCCTACCTGGGCGCACTGCTCCTCGTCATCGGCCAGACCGCGTTCGCCTTCTTCATCCCGGCGCTCGCGGGGTACATCGCCTACGCCATCGCGGACCGTCCCGGCATCGCCCCGGGATTCGTCATGGGCGGCCTCGCGGCCAACACCATCGGCACAGCCGGCGAGGGCGCCTACCCGGCGACCGGCTTCCTCGGCGCCATCGTCGGTGGCGTGCTCGCGGGCCTGGTCGCCCACTGGATCGCCGGCTGGCGGACGCCGAGCTGGGCGCGCGGCCTCATGCCGGTCCTGGTCATCCCGCTCCTGACCAGCATCCTGGTCGGTGCACTCATGCTCGTCGTGCTCGGCCGGCCGATCAGCTGGCTCATGGGGCAGCTCGAGGACGGGCTGTCGTCGATGAGCGGCAGCAGCGCCATCGTGCTCGGCGCGGTGCTCGGGTTGATGATGGCCTTCGACATGGGCGGCCCGCTGAACAAGGTCGCCTACAGCTTCGCCGCGGCCGGTGTCGGCGGCGCCTCGCTGGCCGCCGACGCGCCGGAGCTGCGCATCATGGCGGCGGTGATGCTGGCCGGCATGGTGCCGCCGCTGGCGCTGGCCCTGGCGACCGTCGTGCGGCCCACCTCCTTCACCGTCCCCGAACGGGAGAACGGGAAGGCGGCCTGGCTGCTCGGCGCCTCCTTCATCACCGAGGGAGCCATCCCCTTCGCGGCGGCCGACCCGCTGCGCGTCATCCCGTCGATCATGCTGGGCAGCGCGGTCACCGGCGGCCTCGCGCAGGCTTTCGACGTCTCGGTCCGCGCCCCCCACGGCGGTGTGTTCGTGCTCTTCGCCGTCGACGGCGTCCTCGGGTTCGTGATCGCCCTCGTCGCCGGCGTCCTCGTCGCGGCTGCGGCAGTCGTCACACTGAAGTCCCTCGGCCGACGCGGCCCGGACGCCACGGTCACCGCCTGACGGCTGCCGTCACCAACCCGCAGGTTCCACCCACCAGCACCATCCCCAGCACCGAAGGAGCGCACCATGCCCACCAGGACCGTCGTCGTCGGCTCGGCCGTCGGCCTCCACGCCCGCCCCGCCGCGATCATCTCCGAGGCAGCCGCCGAGCTCGGCTCCGAGGTGCTCATCGGCCTGCCCGGCGAGGAGCCGGTCGACGCCTCCTCCGCCCTGCTCATCATGACCCTGGGCGCCGGCAACGGCGACGAGATCGAAGTCAGCGGCGACGTCGAGGCCGACGTCGCCGCGGTCGCCGCACTGGTCGAGCGCGACCTCGACGCCTAGGTCTCAGGCTCGGTCGCGCAAGGCCAGGTAGACGGCGCGGACGCCGACCGCCCGCTCGAGCTCACGCAGCACGGTGCTGAAGAACTGCTCGCGGTAGGCCTCGTCGGTCACGGTCGAGACGGTGAGGTAGAGGTTCGAGAACGCCGCCAGGAACAGCGAGACCTGGAAGAGCGCGACGCTGACGTGGTCGAGGTACGGCAGGTTACGGATCTCCGACACCTTCATCCCCGTCCAGCCGGCCTGCGTCTCCGGCTCCATGACCAGCGCCCCGAAGAGCAGGAAGAACAGCAGCACCGTCCCGGCCAGCAGGAGCACCTGGACCGCCTGCATGACCACCAGCACGAGCACGAGGTTCCAGCGCTCGAAGCCGGTCACGGTGGCGTACGACGCCGGGTCGGCCGACGGGTCGGCGACCAAGGTCCGGCACTCCTCGTCCAGGGGCGTCCCTGCGCACGCCCGCAGCAGGAAGGCGTCGTCCACGTCGTCGTCGGTCCGGTCCACCTCCTCGGGCAGCCGCACCAGCAGGAAGCCGACCGCGAGCAGCCCGAAGAGGAGCACCACCAGCCACAGGGTCCCGGGGTCGAGGCTGGCCGAGAGCTCCCACGCCTCCGCGTTGATGAAGAGGAAGGTCACGAAGAGCAGCAGCAGGGGCAGCGCCCGGCTCATCATCGGGAGCAACGTCCGCAGGCTGCCCAGCGCCCGGTGCAGCGCCCAGCGGATGATCGGCCGGGCCCGCAACGACGTCAGCGCGTACGCCACCGCGCCGAGCAGTCCCGCGGTGAGCAGGAACGCCGGCGCCGCGGTCAGCTCCTCCGACAGCCACGCGATCACCACGCCCCCACCCACCGCGAGGGCGACGGTCAGCGTCGCGGCCGGCAGGAACCGCCGCGGCCGGAGCGCCTCCCGCGCGGCGTGCCGCTCCTCGGGCACGAAGTAGGAGAGGCCATGGTCGAGGAACCACCGCTCGGTCGCCGCCAGCGTCGCCCGCGCCGACGGGTCCGGCCCGCTGGTCACGGGTCGAGCAGCTCGCGGGCACGCCGGACGTCGTCGGCCATCTGGTCGACCAGCTCCTCGACGGAGGCGAAGGTGGTCATGCCGCGCAGCCGCTCGACGAAGGAGACCTCGACCTCCACGCCGTACAGCTCGAGGTCGGTGCGGTCCAGGACGTAGCTCTCCACCCGACGCTCGCGGGCACCGTGGAAGGTGGGGTTCGTGCCGACGGAGATGGCGGCGGGGTGGCGCTCGCCGGTGTCGAGGCGCCGCAGCCAGCCGGCGTAGACGCCGTCGGCGGGGACCGCCATCAGCCCGCCGGTCGGCACGTTCGCGGTCGGGTAGCCCAGCTCGCGGCCCCGCTGGTCCCCGCGGACCACCTCGCCGCGCACGGCGTAGGGCCGGCCGAGGGCCTCGGCGGCCCCGGTCACGTCCCCGGCCGCCAGGCAGGTGCGCACGTAGGTCGAGGACCAGACCATCGGGCCGCCGTCGAGCGGGATGCCCTCGGCCGTGAAGTCGTGCACGGCGCCCAGCTCGGTGAGCGTCGCGACGTCGCCGGCCGCCCGGCTGCCGAACCGGAAGTTCGCCCCGACCACCACCGCTGCGGCCCGCAACGCGTCGACGAGGACCCGGGTGACGAACTCCTCGGGGGTCCAGGCCGCGACGGAGCGGTCGAACGGCACGGCGAGCACGCCGTCCGCGCCGGCCTCGGCGAGCAGGTCCGCGCGGGCGTCGACGGTCGTCAGCGCCGTGGGCGCGTGCTCCGGGCGCAGCACCGCCATCGGGTGCGGGTCGAAGGTGACCGCGACGACGGCCAGGCCCCCGCGCTCGCGGGCGAGCTCCCGGGCCCGGGCGAGCACCCGCCGGTGACCGAGGTGGACGCCGTCGAAGTTGCCGACGACGACCACGGTGCGACCGAGGTCGTCGGGAACGTCCTCGAGCGAGCGCCAGACCTGCACGAGCGGCACCCTACCGAGCAGCCGCTCAGACGAAGACGGCAACCGGCCGGGCGGCGCCGCCGCGGGGCTCGTAGAGCGCGAGGAACTCACCCGACGGCGCGAAGACCGCGGTCAGCCCGGACAGCGCCAGGTCCAGCGGCCGACCCACCCGGACGTCCGCCGCGGCGGCGTCGTCGAGGTCGTACGCCGGGAACGCCGCGCGGGCGGCCTCCGCGATGGGGACCAGCCCGCTGCCGGCGGCGAAGTCGTCCGTCAGCTGTTCCAGCGTCCGCGCGACGTCGAGGCCGTAGGGCCCGACCGCCGTGCGCCGCAGTGCGGTGAGGTGGCCGCCGACCCCGAGCCGGGCGCCGACGTCCCGTGCGATCGCGCGGACGTAGGTGCCGCTGCTGCACCGCAGGCGGACGTCGACGTCGAGCACCTCCTCGCCCCGGCGCACGCCGCCGACGACCAGCTCGTGGACGGTGACCGACCGGGCGGGAAGGTCGACCTCCTCGCCCGCACGCACCCGCTGGTAGGCCCGCTTGCCGTCGACCTTGATCGCCGACACGGCCGTCGGCACCTGCTGGAGCTCACCCACCTGCTCGGCGAGCGCCGCGCGGAGGTCGGCCTCGCCCACACCTTCCGCCGAGATGCGCGTGAGCTCCTCCCCCTCGGCGTCGTCGGTGGTGGTCGACGCTCCGAGCCGGATCGTCGCGGCGTACGCCTTGTCGGTGAGCATCAGGTGGCCCAGCAGCCGGGTCGCCCGGTCGACGCCGAGCACCAGCACGCCGGTCGCCATCGGGTCGAGGGTGCCGGCGTGGCCGACCTTCCGCGTGCCGGCCAGCCTGCGGACCCGGGCGACCACGTCGTGGGAGGTCATCCCCCCGGGCTTGTCGACGACGACGAGACCCGGCTCGGTCACTCCCGGTCGTCCGGCACGTCGCCCGTCTCGTCGGGCTCGTCGCCCGCCTGGTCCTCGGCCTCGTCCTCGGCGGAGCGGGGCTTCTTGTACGGGTCGGGCTCGCCGGCGTACGTCTCCTGTCGGCGGGCTGCCACCTCGGCGTCCAGCGCCTTGGCCCGCGCCAGCACCTCGTCGAGGTGCCGGGCCGACTCGGGCAGCGCGTCGGCGACGAAGGTCAGCGTCGGCACGTGCCGCATGCCGAGCTGCTTGCCGACCTCGGACCGGATCAGGCCCTTGGCCGACTCCAGCGCGGCGGCCGTGCCGGCGAGGGCGGCCTCGTCGTCCTCGGCCGCTCCCCCGGCGCCGGCCAGCACCGTGTAGAAGACGGTCGCCTGCTGGGTGTCGCCGGAGACCCGCACGTCGGTGACCGTCACGAAGCCGAGCCGCGGGTCCTTGACCCGGCGCTCGAGCATCTCGGCGACGATGACCTGGATCCGGTCGGCGATCTTGCGCACCCGGGGGCTGCTCATGGTCCTCACTCTCTCAGAACGTCACAACATGGCTGGCACGGCGGAGAACGGAACGGCGGGTCCCCCACTTCCGTGGAGGACCCGCCGACCGGGTGCTGGCTCAGCCGCGCGGGATCTCGCGCATCTCGAACGCCTCGACGACGTCGCCTTCCTTGATGTCCTGGAAGTTGCGCAGGACCAGACCGCACTCGAAGCCCTCGCGGACCTCGGACGCGTCGTCCTTCTCCCGCTTGAGCGACGCGAGGTCGAGGTTGTCGGCCACCACGGCGCCGTCACGGATGACGCGCACCTTGGCGTTGCGTCGGATGACGCCCGAGGTGACCATGCAGCCGGCGATGTTGCCGATCCGGGAGGAGCGGAAGATCGCACGGATCTCCGCCTGGCCCAGGGTCGACTCCTCGTACTCCGGCTTGAGCATGCCCTTGAGGGCCGCCTCGATCTCCTCGATCGCCTGGTAGATGACCGAGTAGTAGCGGATCTCGACGCCTTCCTTGTCCGCCATCTCGGTCGCCTTGCCCTGCGGGCGGACGTTGAAGCCGATGATGATGGCGTCGGAGGCGGCGGCCAGGTCGACGTTGGTCTCGGTGATCGCACCGACACCGCGGTCGATGACGCGCAGGGTGACCTCGTCGCCGACGTCGATCTGCGACAGCGAGTCCTCGAGCGCCTCGACCGAACCGGACACGTCGCCCTTCAGGATCAGGTTGAGCTCCTGGCTCTCGCCCTTCTCCATCGAGGCCATGAAGTCCTCGAGCGTGCGGCGGACGCGGCGCTTGGCCTGCATGGCCGCCCGCTCGCGGGCCTCGCGCTTCTCGGCGATCTGGCGGGCCATCCGGTCGTCCTCGACGACGAGGAAGTTCTGACCCGCCCCGGGCACGGCCGAGAGGCCCAGCACCATCGCCGGACGCGCCGGCGTGGCCTCGGTCAGCTCGTTGCCGTGCTCGTCGAGCATCGCCCGGACCCGGCCGTGGGCCGGACCGGCGACGATCGAGTCCCCGACGCGCAGCGTGCCGCGCTGGACCAGGACCGTGGCGACCGGACCGCGACCGCGGTCCAGGTGCGCCTCGACCACGAGGCCCTGGGCGTCCTGCGTCGGGTTGGCCCGCAGGTCCAGCGACGCGTCGGCGGTGAGCACGACCGCCTCGAGCAGCTTGTCCAGGTTGAGCTCGGACTTCGCCGAGACGTCGACGAACATCGAGTCGCCGCCGTACTCCTCCGGCACCAGGCCGTACTCGGTCAGCTGGCCGCGGACCTTCGTCGGGTCGGAGTCGGGCTTGTCGATCTTGTTGACCGCCACGACGATCGGCACGCCGGCGGCCTTGGCGTGGTTGAGCGCCTCCACCGTCTGCGGCATCACGCCGTCGTCCGCCGCGACCACGAGGATCGCGATGTCCGTCGCCTGCGCACCACGGGCACGCATCGCGGTGAACGCCTCGTGACCCGGGGTGTCGATGAAGGTGATCCGGCGCTCGTCCCCGTCGACGTCCGCGGCGACCTGGTAGGCACCGATGTGCTGGGTGATGCCACCGGCCTCCTTGTCGACCACGTTGGCGCTGCGCAGCGCGTCGAGGAGCTTGGTCTTTCCGTGGTCGACGTGGCCCATGACCGTGACGACCGGCGGACGCACGACCAGGTCGGCCTCGTCGCCCTCGTCCTCGCCGAACTCCAGGTCGAAGGACTCGAGCAGCTCGCGGTCCTCGTCCTCGGGCGAGACGACCTGGACGACGTAGTTGAGCTCCTCGCCGAGCAGCTCGAGCGTGGCGTCGTTGACCGACTCGGTCGCGGTCACCATCTCGCCGAGGCTGAAGAGCATCTGCACCAGCTGTGCGGCGTCCACGCCGATCTTCTCGGCGAAGTCGGTCAGGGACGCGCCACGCGCCAGGCGGACGGTCTCGCCGTTGCCCTTCCGGACGCGCACGCCGCCGATCGTCGGGGCCTCCATGGCCTCGAACTCCTGGCGACGCGCCCGCTTGGACTTGCGGCCGCGGCGCGAGGGACCGCCCGGGCGACCGAAGGCACCCTGGGTCTGACCGCGCTGACCGGGGCGGCCACCACCGGGACGGCCGCCGCCGAAGCCGCCGGGGCGCCCGGGGGCACCGCCGGGGGCGCCGCCGGGACCACCACGGCCCGGAGCGCCGCCACGTGGGCGTGGGCGTACCGCTCGGGGACGTCGCTGGCGGCCATCGCCTCGCTCAGCGACTCCG
Organism: Nocardioides ureilyticus; assembly: GCF_051280745.1. NCBI lineage: Bacteria > Bacillati > Actinomycetota > Actinomycetes > Propionibacteriales > Nocardioidaceae > Nocardioides > Nocardioides ureilyticus. The sequence goes on from NZ_JBNCOG010000013.1 coordinate 101,508, forward strand.
CGGACCGGGCGAGGTTGGCATGGGTCGTCGCCGGCAGGGCGTACGGGCTGGGCTGCTGGAATCCGGACTGCTCCA